>CACLLG010000001.1 GCA_902607735.1 uncultured Pelagibacteraceae bacterium
TTACGGTAGCTAAGCCAATTTTGTATCCCAAAGTTATTCCAATTAATAAAATTACAAAAGTTTGCATCGTCATAGGAACTGGGTAAAAAGGAATTTTTGTTTTTGCAGATATTGTAATAAGGATCGAACCAACTATTGTTATTAAGGTCAGCTTAATAATTTTTTCTATTCTTGAAGTTTTTCCAATTGCTTCCATAATAATACAATACAACTTTTTAAAATTAAATCTAGTTTTTTGTAAGATCAATAAAAACGTCTTCTAAATTACCTTCGTCAGTTGAAATATCATAGATTTCCATACCTGTATTTTTAATATAATTTATTATTTCGTCTATTTTATGTTTTTTCTTTTCATATGAAACTATTATTTCATTTTTTGATTTATAAGAAAATCTAATTCCATTTAAATCCAATGGATTAATTTCATTTATTTTTTTTACTTTGAAAATTATTTTTTTGGTTTTTATACTATCCAAAAGATTGTTTGTCGTATCTAATGCAATTAAGTTTCCTTTATTTATGATTGCTATTCTATCGCACATTTCCTGGGCTTCATACATTAAGTGAGTGGTTAAGATTATGGTTACTCCTTGCTTATTAAGTAATTTTACATTGTTCCATAAATTTTGACGCAATTGCACATCCACGCCTGCGCTTGGTTCATCTAAAACTAAAATAGGAGGTCTGTGAACCATTGCTTTAGCAATTAGGAGTCTTCTTTTCATGCCACCTGATAAACTTCTTGAATAGGTCTCAGCTTGTTTTTCAAGAGAGACTATTTTTAATATTGTATCTGTTATCCTATCTTTTTTTTGGTATTCCATATAATCCTGCTTGTAATTCTAAAAGTTTTCTAGGACTAAAAAATGCATCTAAATTTACTTCTTGCGGGACAATGCCAATTGAAGAACGAACTTGCCGTGAATTTTTGTCCAAATCATAACCCCAAACATTAACGTTTCCAGAATTCTTTATAACTGTTCCTGCAAGGATATTTAGAAAAGTAGTTTTTCCAGCCCCATTAGGTCCGAGTAATCCAAAAATTTCACCTTCTTTCACCTCTAAGTTTAAATTGTTTAATGCTTTAATTTGATTTGAAGATTTTGTTGAATAAATTTTAGTTAATTTTTCTACTTTTAAGGCGTTTTTTTCATTCATGATGATTTAGCTTTTATATATACATAACACTAATTAAAATAGGTTAATATTAGTCTATGAATTCCATAAAAAAAACTGATCATTTTTACCTTATTGATGGTTCGGGGTATATCTTTAGAGCATATTATGCTCTCCCCCCTCTTTCCAGAAAAAGTGATGGATTACCCACAGGAGCAGTAAGCGGATTTTGTTCTATGTTGTTTAAATTATTAGAAGAATCTAGAAGCGATGACTCAGAAAACAAACCAACACATTTTGCAGTAATTTTTGATTCAGCAAGAAAAAATTTTAGAAATGATATTTATACTGAATATAAAGCTAATCGAACAGAAGCCCCTGAAGATTTAGCTCCTCAATTTGAATATATAAGAAAATCCGTTAAAGCATTTAATTTACCATCTATAGAGCTAATCAATTATGAAGCCGATGATTTAATAGCAACTTATGCAAAAAAAATAATTGAAGCAGGAGCCAAAGTAACAGTAATTTCGTCAGATAAAGATTTAATGCAGCTAGTTTCCGACAGTATTAGATTATATGATCCAATGAAAAGTAAGGTCTTGGGTGAAAAAGAAGTTATTGAAAAATTTGGAGTTAAGCCCAACCAAGTTATTGATGTACAATCATTGGCTGGAGATTCCTCAGACAATATTCCGGGCGTTCCTGGTATAGGTATAAAGACAGCATCTGAACTTATAAAAAAATATAAAACATTAGATATCCTTCTAAAGAAAGCCGAAGAGATACCACAAAATAAAAGAAGAGAAACATTGTTGGCAAATAAGGATAAAGCCCTTTTAAGCAGAAAGTTGGTTACCCTTAAAGATGATGTTCCAGTTAAAGATGATCTTAATAGTTTTATTTTGAAAGATGTTCAAAAAGAAAAACTTTATGATTTTTTGAGAGAAATGGAGTTTAATAAATTATTAAGTAGAGCAATAGGTTTTTATGGTGAAACAGGAAATAAAAAAATTAAATCAGTTAATCCCAAAATGCAGCTTGATACAATTAATGTTAAAGGTTACGAAAGTATTATCAATGAGAAAGCATTAGATAAATGGTTAAAGATTTTAAACGAACAATCAGTTATAGCAGTTGATACAGAGACATCTTCACTCGATCCTTTAGAAGCTGATCTCGTTGGTATTTCATTCAGTTATGCACCAAATAAAGCTTGTTACATACCGCTGGCTCATAAAAATATTAAAGGTTTAAAAAAAGAAGTGGTATTAAAAAAAATTAAACCAATCTTAGAAGATCCGAGTATAAAAAAAGTTGGCCAAAACATTAAATTTGATTTTCTTATTCTTAGCCAAAATAATATTGAAGTAACTCCTCTAGAAGACTCAATGTTAATTTCATATACATTAGATGCCGGAACCAATAGGCATAATTTAGATACACTTTCTGAAATTCACTTAAATCACAGAACTATTTCTTATAAAGAATTGGTTGGTACTGGAAAAAATAAATTGAATTTTTCTGACATTCCATTAGAAAAAGCTACTGAATATGCAGCTGAGGATGCTGATGTAACGTTGAGACTTTATAACCATCTCAGAGCAAGACTTGATCAAGAAAAATTAAATAAAATTTACGAGAATTTTGAAAAACCTATGGTAAAATTACTATCTAAACTAGAGTTTAATGGCATCAAGGTTGACGACATATATCTTAAAAAACTTTCTAAAAATTTTGAAGAGAAATTAAAAAAAATAGAAAAGGAAATATACTCAATAGCCAGTAAAGAATTTAACATTGCATCCCCAAAACAACTTGGAGAAATAATTTATAATGAACTTAAAATTGCTAAATTAAAGAAAACAAAAAAAGGAAGCTTAGCAACTAGCGCAAGTATTCTCGAAGATCTTGCTCTTGCAGGGCATAGATTTCCTAATTTAGTGTTACAATGGAGACAAATTTCAAAACTTAAAAATACCTATTCAGATGCATTACAAGATCATATAAGCAAGAAAACAAAAAGAGTGCATACGTCTTTCTTATTAGCAGCTACAAATACAGGTAGATTAGCTTCCAGCAATCCAAATTTACAAAATATTCCAATTAAATCAGAAGAAGGAAAGGAAATTAGAAAGGCTTTTATTGCCGATAAAAAAAATGTTTTGATTTCTGCTGATTATAATCAAATAGAAATGAGAATTTTAGCTGATATGGCTGATGTAAAAGAATTAAAAAAAGCTTTTAAAAATAATGAAGACATTCATAGTTTGACCGCAAGCCAGGTTTTTAATGTACCTATTAATGAAGTTAATGAAGATCTTAGAAGAAAAGCTAAGACAATTAATTTTGGTATCATTTATGGAATTACTCAATATGGGTTAGCCAAACAAATTTCAGTATCAAATCAAGAAGCTCTAGATTTTATAAATGCTTATTTTAAAAAATTTCCTCAAATAAAAGACTATATGAATTCAACAATAAGCACGTGTAGAAAACAAGGATATGTGAGTAATATTTTTGGTAGAAGAATTCACCTGAAAGGAATTAATGATAAAAATTTTAGCATTAGAAGTTTTCAAGAAAGAGCGGCAATTAATGCCCCAATACAGGGTTCCGCAGCAGATATAATTAGACTAGCTATGATAAAAATAAATCGACTAATTGAAGAAGACAAAAAATTACCAACAAAGATGTTGTTACAAATACATGATGAGTTGATATTTGAATGTTTGGAAAAAGATAAAGAATATGTAAAAAAAATTATTAAAGAAGCAATGGTATCAATTTCAAAATCAGAGCATCATATGTTTTCAATTCCATTAGAAGTCAATGTAAACTCAGGATATAATTGGGGAGAAGCACATTAATACTTCTAACACTTGCCCAATTTGTGACAATTTAGTATTTCTATATATAGCGTATATTTTTACTTATGAGCCACACAATTGCACTGGTAGATGATGATAGAAACATACTTACGAGCATAAGTATGGCTTTGGAAAATGAAGGATTCAAAGTTCAGACTTATATTAATGCAGAAAGCGCATTAGTTGGTATCAGCAGAAATCCTCCGGATCTAGCCGTTATAGATATTAAAATGCCTAGAATGGATGGAGAAGAATTGCTTAAGAGGTTAAGAAAAAAAACTTCAATTCCTATATTATTTTTAACATCCAAAGATGAAGAAGTTGATGAATTATTAGGTTTAAAACTCGGGGCTGACGATTTTATTAAAAAGTCAGGAGGGTTTTCAGTAAAAGTTCTTATAGAAAGAATAAGAGTTCAGTTAAGAAAAAAAACAAGTCCTGCGGATGATTCTAAAGTTCTTATTAAACATGGTAAGCTTGTTCTGGATCCTTCGCAGCTTGAGTGTGAGTGGAACGGAAAATCTCTTCCAGAAAAACTTACAACAACTGAGTTTTTAATTGTTAAAGAGCTTGCAAAAAGACCTGGTATAATAAAGGAAAGGGCACAGTTAATGGATATAGCATATAAAGATAATAATGATATTGAAGATAGAACTATAGATAGCCATGTTAAAAGAATTAGAAAAAAATTTAGAAAAGTAGATGAAAATTTTTCAGCAATCGAAACAAGATATGGTAGCGGATATAGGTGGAACGTTAGTTGATGAATTTAAATTTTTTTAGTTCAAGTTCAATTCTTAAAAAATTTTTAATATTTAATTTAATTGTTTTTTTAGTTTTGGGTGTTTTTACATTTCTATACCTTAATGCTATAAAACCAAATTTAGTTAAAAATCGATCCAAACAACATTCAAAAGTTATTAAAAACACATCAGATCATATTAGTAGATTAAATGTTAAATTTACTAAAGAAAGCGCCATAGAATTTTTGCTTTCAACTAGGTTTTTATTTCAAAATTTAGACCGTGTTCAGTTGTATGATTTAAATTCTAATCTACTAGCAGATACGGATACTTTAGATTTGGCTCAAGATGTTTTTGTTAAAAGTCTAGAAGTTCAAGAAACTTCAATTGATAAACTTGATGAAAGTTTAAATATTAATGAAAATTTGGACAAGGTGCAGTCAACAACTTTTAATACAGAAAATTATGTAAAAAAATATTCAAAACAAAAAAATGTTAATGACAAATTAATTATTAATGAAACAATTAACAATAATTTTTATGTTATTACTATAAATTCAGTAAGTACAGATGGTACAAGTAAAGGTTATATTGTCGTTTCAGAAATTGCAAACGATATACTAGTAGCTGTTGATGAGAGAAAAAATTTTATTTTACGAACAGTTTTTTCAATAGCACTAGTTATTTTTATTTTCTCAGTTTTTTTAAATAAATATATTTTAAAACCAATAAGATCATTAGTTCTTTATACAAAAGCTATTAAAGAGAAAGATGTAAAAATAGGTAAACATGAAAAATATTTACTCAGGAAAGACGAGGTTGGCCAATTATCCAGATCATTAAATGAAATGACAGAAGATTTTTATAAGAGAATAAATTTAGCCGAGACGTTTTCATCTGATCTAGCTCATGAGATTAGAAATCCTTTAACTTCACTAAAGGGAGCTTCTGAAGTACTAGATAATACTTCTGATAGTGATAAAAGAAAAAAATTAATAAAAGTTATAAGTCATGATGTTGAAAGAATAGAAAGATTAATCACTGATTATTCTCAAATGTTAAAAGATGAGGCATCTCTTTCTAGGGCAAAAATGACAAAGATAAATCTTACAAATGTTGTAAATTCAGTAGTGGAAGATTTTAATAGTGATTTAATAAATTCAAATAAAAATATTAAAATAAATGTAAATCATCTTAATTTAAACGGTTCAAAACTAAATGTTTTAGGAGTGGAAAGCAAACTTGAACAAATTATTGCAAATCTTTTAGATAATGCAGTTTCATTTAGTCCATTTAATAGCCAAATATCAGTAAGGTGTGGCATTAAAAAAAAGGAAGCACAATTAATAATAGAAGATGAAGGACCAGGATTTAACGAAAAAAATATCGATAAAATTTTTAATAGATTTTATAGCAACAGACCAGAAAATTTTGGCGAACATTCAGGCTTGGGATTAAATATTGTAAAAAATATTATAGAACTTCATGGAGGTTCCATTGGTGCTTCTAATCAATTAGGTAGTAAAAAAGGTGCAAGAATTGAAGTCCTTTTACCAATTTATAAATAATTAAATTGTAGCAATAAGTTGCTAAATTTATATTAACTTGTTAAATAGATGAAAATTATGTCACAAGATTTTAAAGTCAAAGATATCAATCTAGCAGAATTTGGTCGCAAAGAGATTTCTATAGCTGAAACAGAAATGCCTGGTTTAATGGCCTTACGGAAAGAATTTAAAGGAAAAAAACCCCTTGAGGGAGCTAGAATTTTAGGGTGTTTGCATATGACTATTCAAACTGCAGTTTTAATAGAGACACTAGTTGAATTGGGTGCTGATGTAAGATGGTCTTCTTGTAATATTTTTTCTACACAGGATCATGCAGCCGCAGCAATAGCAAAAGCAGGAATACCAGTTTATGCATGGAAGGGTGAAACCGAAGAAGAGTATTGGTGGTGCATAAAACAAACTATAGAAGGCAAAAAAGATTGGAAACCAAATATGTTATTAGATGATGGTGGTGATCTCACAGCTTTAATGCATAAAGATTATAAAAACCTTCTTAAAACTGTTAAGGGTCTTTCAGAGGAAACTACAACAGGAATTAAAGCTCTAAAAAAAATGGAAACAGAAAAAAAACTTCTTGTTCCAGCAATCAATGTTAACGACTCAGTGACCAAATCAAAATTTGATAATTTATATGGATGTAGGGAAAGTTTAGTTGATGGAATTAAAAGGGCTACTGATGTTATGATGTCAGGTAAAACTGCTATAGTTGCTGGATTTGGAGATGTAGGAAAAGGAAGCGCTGCTTCGTTGAGACATAGCGGTGCGAGGGTGATGGTAACTGAAGTGGACCCAATTTGTGCTCTACAGGCAGCTATGGAAGGTTATGAAGTTGTTTTAATGGAAGATGCTATAGAAAAAGCCGATATAGTTGTTACAGCAACAGGCAATAAAGATATTGTAACTGCCGATCATATGAGAAAAATGAAAGATCGATCAATACTTTGTAATATTGGGCACTTTGATAATGAAATTCAAGTTGAGGCTCTAAAAAATTATAAATGGACAGAAATTAAACCTCAGGTACATGAAATAGAATTTCCAGATAAAAAACGAATATTACTCTTAGCTGAGGGAAGGTTAGTCAATTTAGGATGTGCAACAGGTCATCCAAGTTTTGTAATGAGTGCTTCATTTACTAATCAAGTTATAGCTCAGATAGAACTTTGGAATAATTTTAAGAAATATGAAAAAAAGGTTTATGTTTTACCTAAACATTTGGATGAAAAAGTTGCGATGCTTCATTTAAATAAAGTTGGAGCCAAATTAACAAAGCTTTCAAAAGCTCAAGCTGATTATATTAGTGTTGACGCAAAAGGCCCTTTTAAATCTGATAGTTATCGCTACTAGCTGGTAGTAGATGCAATTAAAATCACTAGAAGAAACAAATAATTTTTCAAAATATGTTTCTAAAATAATAAGTGCTGGCGATGTAATTTTTCTTTATGGTGAGATAGGAGTGGGAAAAACTACATTTGTGCGTTTTATTATTAATGAATTACAAAACCAAAAAAAAATTAAAAAAACTGATGTACTAAGCCCGACATTTAACATCGTATACGATTACGAAGTTGGTGATAAAAAAATTCTCCATTATGATCTATATAGGTTAAAAAATTATAAAGATATTGCTCAATTAGGTATGTTTGAAACTTCAAATGATCATATTAAAATTGTAGAATGGCCCGAGTTAATTAAACCAAAACCAAAAGACAGAATTGATATTCAGTTTAAATATTCAAAATTAATGAATTCTAGAGAGATTAAAATTATTGGTTTTGGAAAATGGAAAGATTATAAATTTAATGAAATTTGATTTACTGCCAATTGCAGGAGATGCTTCATTCAGAACATTTTATAGACTGATTTCAAAAAAAAATAATAAAATTATAGTTTTTGCTAAAAAAGAAAAATATAAAAATTTGGTAGCTTACTCTGCAATCAATCAATTTTTACGGTTTAATAAAATACTAGCCCCAAAACTTTATGAACATAACCTAGCTAAGGGAATAATTGTGATTCAAGATTTTGGAGATTTATCTTTTTATAAGGAACTTATTAAAAAAAAAAATAAATTAATAATATATAAAAAACTTATTAACCTGCTATTAAAAATTCAAAAAATAAAACCAAAATCAAAAATAAAAAATATTATTAATAAACCACATAATATTGATAAATATTCTAATCAGTATTTATTTAAAGAATCTGATTTGTTTTTTGACTGGTATTTACCTTTATTTTTGAACAAAAAAAAAGCTTTGAATATAAAAAAAAAATCAAAAAAAAGTTTAATAAAACTTTATAATAGATTGAATTTTAAAAATTCTTGCTTTGTACATAGAGATTTTCATGTTCAAAATCTCATGAAAGTAGGTAATAAAATAGGAGTAATCGACAGTCAAGATGCTTTAATCGGACACCCCGCTTATGATCTTGTTTCGATAATTGATGACGTTAGGATAAAAACTTCCATAAAGTTAAAAAATCAAATTTATAGATATTATTTAAAAAAAACATCAAAAAATTATAGCAAGAATCCAGAAAAATTTTTAGAAGATTTTAATATACTATCTGTACAGAGAAGTTTAAAAATTATAGGTATTTTTTCAAGACTCTTTAAAAGAGATAAAAAAAAATATTATCTGAGATATATACCGTACACTTGGCAATTATTAAAAATGAGAATGAATTCAAAAATTTTTTCAGAATTGAAGAAGATTCTTGACTCAAATATTTCTAAAAATATTAGAAAAAAAATTATAAACGAATGAAAATACCAGTACTTTTCCCAAAAATTTTTGATTTTCCATTTACCTATAAAAGTGAAATTCCTGAATCATTAAACACGGGTGATTTTGTAAAAGCCCCATTTGGTTCTACCGAAATTACCGGTGTAGTTTGGCCAAATGAACAAAAAACTGAAAAAAATTTTAAAATTAAAAAAATTTCAAAAAAAATAAATGTAAAAAATTTAAATCCATCAATGATCAAATTTATCTCGTGGTTTTCGAAGTATAATTTAGTACCCTTGGGCATGTCGCTTAGAATGTGTTTATTAAATAAAGATGTAGTCGAAAAAAATTTTGATAAAGAATTTAATAGATATAAAATTAAATATCCTACAAATAAATTTTTATTAAATGCTGAACAAAAAAAATCACTAGATTTTATTAGAAGTGTTGGAAATAATTACAAAGTCACTGTGCTGGAGGGTGTAACAGGGTCTGGAAAAACTTTGGTTTATTTTGAAAGAGTTAAAGATCTTGTTGATAAAGGTTTTCAGGCACTAATATTGCTTCCTGAAATTGCTCTTACTAATCAATTCAGCAGGAGATTTAAAGAATTTTTTGGGACCGAACCTCCAATTTGGCACTCAGGAACGACAAAAAAAACTAAATCCATAATTTGGAAAGGAGTAACGGAGGGTAAAATTAAAATAGTTATCGGAGCAAGATCTTCCCTTTTTTTGCCTTTTAAAAATTTGGGAATAATTATTGTTGATGAGGAACATGATGCATCATACAAACAAGACGAAGGTGTTTCTTATAATGCAAGAGACATGGCGATTACAAGAGCGTCTTTAGAAAAAATTCCTATAAATTTGGTCACGTCAATACCCTCTATAGAAACATATAATAATATTATTAATAAAAAATATCATATTACTAAACTGCTAAAGAGATATAGGGAAGCAGCTTTACCAAATATTGAGATTATAAATTTGCATTCAGAAACTTTAGATAAAAATGTTTGGATAGCAAAAAAAACAATAAGAAAGGTTAATGAATATTTAGATAAAGGAGATCAGGTGTTATTTTTTTTAAATAGAAGAGGATATGCACCGTTCGTAATTTGTAAAAAATGTGGGTACAAATTTGAATGTCCAAACTGCTCTATAAATTTAAATTTTCATAAAAAATTAAATAAATTACTTTGTCACTACTGTGGTCACAAATCTTTATTGTCAAGAGTCTGCAAAGATAATAAAAAATGCGATTTATTATTTTGTGGACCTGGTGTTGAGAGAATTTTTTCAGAATTAAAAAAAATATATCCAAACAAAAAAATAGAAATATTTTCTAGCGATACTCTAAAAAAAAATCGATTTGCTAATACGCTTTTAAAGAAAGTTGAAAAAAGAAAAATTGATATTTTAATTGGTACTCAATTGTTATCAAAAGGTTTTCACTTTCCTAAATTAAATTGTATAGTTGTAGTTGATGGTAATTTTTCATCGCATGGATATGATCTTAGGTCTGCTGAAAAAAATATTCAATTGTATCATCAATTAAGTGGAAGAGCTGGAAGAGAAGGAAATGTTTCAACGATATTTTTTCAAACCTATACGCCAGACGACGAAGTGCTTTTGAATATATCTAAAAAAGATCCTCACGCATTTTTACAAAAAGAACTTCTGTTGAGAAAAGAAAAAAAATTGCCTCCATTTTCTCGACTCATATCTTTAATTATTTCAGGCAAAAATGAGTCCTCAATAATGAAATTCGCTATAAATATTAAATCAAAACTTCCTAAAATAAGCGAAGTAAACATACTTGGGCCAGTTCATGCACCAATTGCTAGACTGAAGAAAAAATATAGATATAGAATTTTGATAAGATATCCAAAAAATTTGTTTATACAGAAATATATATCTCAATCTCTGAATAAAATAAAAGTGACAGCTGGAATAAAACTAGAGGTTGATGTAGACCCAATCAATTTCAGTTAAACAGAGGATTTATTAGTCTTAATGAAGACAAAAAGATACAATAGAAAATGTTGAATTCTTTGAAATAATCTCATACAAAACGAGTCTTTTAGGAGCTAAAATTGAGTTCAAAATCAAAATTTTCAAACTTAACGTCAAAAAGCTATGCAACTGCTCTTTACGAACTTTCGAAAGAAAATTCTGAGTTGGATAAAATTGAGCTAGAGATAAAAAGCCTTCAAAAACTGATAAATGAAAGTTTAGATTTTAGAGAAATGATTTCTAGCCCTACAGTCACGAAAGAAGATAAAAAAAATGTTCTGTTTACAATAGCTAATAAAAACAACTTTTCCAGAACTTTACAAAATTTTTTAGGTATTGTTGCGGTTAAAAATAGATTATTTTTTTTAGATAAAATTATCGAAAGTTTTTTAAATTTAGTTTCAAATAATAAAGGTGAGTTGAAAGCAAAATTAATATCTTCAAAAAAATTATCATCGCTAGAACAAAAAAAAATTCAAGATGAACTATCTCAAGATTTTAAATCTAAACTAAATATAGAATATGAATTTGATCCTAATTTGATAGCTGGATTAATTCTTCAGATCGGAAGTGTAATGGTTGATACTTCGATTAAAACTAAATTGAAAAAATTAGAAAAAAATATGGTAGAAGCATAATATGCAAATTAATCCTTCAGAAGTAACAAAGATTTTAAAAGAGCAGATTAAAAAGTTTGGCGAAAAGGCAGAAGTATCTGAAGTTGGTCAAGTCCTATCAGTTGGAGATGGTATTGCCAGAGTATATGGTTTGGACAATGTTCAGGCTGGAGAAATGGTTGAATTTTCTGCTGGACTAAAAGGTATGGCTCTAAACCTAGAAAGTGACAATGTAGGTGTTGTTATTTTTGGGGACGACAGATCTATTAAAGAAGGTGATGTTGTTAAAAGAACTGAAACTATCGTGGACGTTCCTGTTGGAAAAAAATTATTAGGTAGAGTAGTTGATGGTTTAGGAAATCCTATAGACGGAAAAGATGATTTAGATAAAAAAATAGAAAGAAAACGCGTTGAAGTAAAAGCTCCAGGAATAATTCCGAGACAATCAGTTAACCAACCCATGCAAACTGGACTTAAGGCTTTGGATACCTTAATTCCAATTGGAAGAGGACAGAGAGAGTTAATTATTGGTGATAGGCAAACAGGAAAAACAGCTATAGCTATTGATACAATTATCAACCAAAAAGAAATAAATAAATCTGGTGAAGAAAAAAATAAACTTTATTGTGTTTATGTTGCAGTAGGGCAAAAAAGATCAACTGTAGCCCAGATCGTCAAGACATTGGAAGATGCGGGAGCTATGGAGTATACAACTATTGTTTCAGCAACAGCATCTGATCCAGCTCCTCTTCAATTTTTAGCACCCTATACTGGTTGTAGTATGGGAGAATATTTTAGGGATAACGGTATGCACGCATTAATTATTTATGACGACTTATCTAAACATGCTGTAGCTTACAGACAAATGTCACTTCTGTTAAGAAGACCTCCAGGAAGAGAGGCGTATCCTGGCGATGTTTTTTATTTACATAGCAGATTGCTTGAGAGAGCAGCAAAGCTTAATGATGATCAAGGAGGAGGATCTTTGACCGCATTACCAATAATTGAAACACAAGCAGGTGATGTTTCGGCTTACATTCCGACTAATGTAATTTCGATTACTGATGGACAAATTTTTCTAGAAACTGAATTATTTAACCAAGGTATACGACCAGCAGTTAATGTTGGGTTATCTGTTTCTAGGGTTGGTTCTGCAGCCCAAACAAAAGCTATGAAGAAAGTTGCAGGTTCAATAAAATTAGAGTTAGCACAGTATAGAGAAATGGCAGCATTTGCTCAGTTTGGTTCAGATCTGGATGTTACAACGCAGAAATTATTAAACAGAGGATCAAAGTTAACTGAACTTTTAAAACAAGACCAATATTCTCCAATGACAGTCGCACAACAGGTAATAGCAGTTTTTTCTGGAGTGAGAGGTTTTTTGGATAAAATGGAGTTAAGTGAAATTAAAAGTTTCGAAAAACAAGTATATGAAGAGATTAAATCTTCAAACCACGAAATTATAGATAGTATTAACAATACTGGTCAATTAGAAGAAAAAATAGAAAAAAAATTAACTTTAATCATCGAACAATTTCAAAAAAAAGGTAATAAATAAAATTATATGCCGAGTTTAGATGATTTAAAAAAAAGAATTAAAAGTGTAAAATCTACCCAAAAAATTACCAAAGCTATGAAAATGGTGGCGGCAGCTAAGCTTAGAAGAGCTCAAGAAAATGCTGAAAAAGGAAGACCTTTTTCAGAAAAAATGAATAACATAATTCTTAATTTAAGTAATTCGGTTTCAGATAAAGATAATGCCTCAAAATTTCTAGTTGGAACTGGAAAAAATGATGTTCATTTATGCGTGGTTATCACCGCCGACAGAGGACTTTGTGGTGGATTTAATACTAACATATGCAGAAAAGCAAAAAATTATTTTGAAAAAATTTTAAAAGAAGGAAAAACACTTAAAATTTTTACAGTTGGATCAAAAGGATACGATCAGTTGAAAAGAGTATATGGTAGCTACATCATAGAAAAAGTAAATTTCAAGAGTTATAAAAAAATTACGTATAAAGAAGCTGAACAAATTGGAGAGAAAATTATAAAACTGTTTAATGAATCACAATTTGATGCGTGTAAAATCTTTTACAATAAATTTAAGAATGTGATTACACAAATTCCTCAAGAGCAACAAATTATACCAATTGAAAATCAAAAAAAGAAAGAAGAAAAAACTTCAGATAATTTTTATGAATTTGAACCTGAAGAAAATGAAATATTAGAAGACTTACTTCCACGTAATATTTCTACTCAAATTTTCAAAGCTTTTCTTGAAAACGCTGCTAGCGAGCAAGGTTCAAGGATGACGGCTATGGATAGTGCCACAAGAAATGCAGGAGATTTAGTGGAAAAGTTAACAATAACTTATAATAGAAGTAGACAAGCAGCAATTACAAAAGAACTTATAGAAATAATATCAGGAGCAGAAAGTTTATAAAAATGAGTGACAAATTTGGAAAAATTACTCAAGTTCTGGGCGCAGTTGTCGATGTTCAATTTAAAGGTCAATTACCAGAAATTTTGACAGCATTAGAGTGTGATAATTCTGGAAATAGACTTGTATTGGAAGTAGCACAACATTTAGGAGAAACAACTGTTAGAACTATTGCTATGGACAGTACAGAGGGTCTTAAGAGGGGAAGTAAAGTATCTGATACAGGGTCTCCAATTACTGTACCAGTTGGACCAGAAACACTTGGTAGAATAATAAATGTTATAGGAGAGCCAATTGATCAAAAAGGTAAAGTGTCCGCAAAAGAGAGATGGCCAATACATAGATCTGCACCAAAATTTACGGACCAATCGACAGAAAAAGAAATATTAGTTACAGGCATAAAAGTTGTAGATCTACTTGCACCTTACGCTAAAGGAGGGAAGATAGGACTTTTTGGAGGAGCCGGCGTTGGTAAAACTGTAATTATAATGGAATTAATAAATAATATAGCAAAAGCCCACGGTGGCTTTTCTGTTTTTGCTGGTGTGGGTGAAAGAACTAGAGAAGGAAATGATTTGTATCATGAGATGATAGAATCTGGGGTAATTAAACCCGATGGAAAAGGTTCTAAAGCAGCTCTAGTTTATGGACAAATGAATGAGCCTCCTGGTGCACGAGCTAGAGTTGGATTAAGTGGCCTAACAGTTGCAGAATATTTTAGGGACAAAGAGGGCCAGGATGTTTTATTTTTTATTGATAATATATTTAGATTTACTCAAGCTGGATCAGAAGTATCTGCTCTTCTGGGAAGAATTCCATCTGCGGTAGGTTATCAACCAACTTTGGCTACTGATATGGGAAACTTGCAAGAGAGAATTACTACTACGAACAAAGGCTCTATTACTTCTGTTCAAGCTATTTATGTGCCTGCAGACGACTTAACGGACCCTGCACCAGCTACTTCATTTGCTCACTTAGATGCAACTACGGTACTATCGAGACAAATTGCAGAGCTAGGAATATATCCTGCAGTAGATCCATTAGACTCCACATCTAGAATTCTTGATCCTAGAATAGTAGGAGAGGAACATTACAGAGTAGCTAGGGAAGTTCAAAAAATATTACAAACTTATAAATCTTTACAAGATATTATTGCGATACTTGGTATGGATGAGCTTTCGGAAGAAGATAAATTAACAGTAGCAAGAGCTAGAAAAATTCAAAGATTTTTGTCCCAACCATTTTTTGTAGCAGAAGTTTTTACGGGTTCACCTGGTAAACTTGTTGATTTAGAAGCCACAATCAGAGGTTTTGACGCTATATGTAAAGGCGAGTACGATCACTTACCCGAAAGTGCTTTTTATATGGTTGGAACCATTGAAGAAGCAGTTGAAAAAGCTGAAAAAATGGCGAAGGATGCAGCTGCTTAATGGAAGATAATTTTAAACTTGAAATAATAAGTCCAGAAAAAATTATTTTTTCAGATGATGCAAAAATGGTTACAATTCCTTCATATGAAGGTGATATGAGTATACTAAAGAATCATATTTCAACAATAACTTTTTTAAGACCCGGAATAATTAAAGTTCAAAAAGAGGAAGAAAATTTTCAAGAATTTTTTGTACAAGATGGGACGGTTGAATTTTTTAAAGATAATTTAGTAATACTTTCTGCTTCTGCAGTAAATAAAAAAAATTTATCCAAAGAATTTTTGGATTATTTAAATAAAGACACAAAGGACAAACTTACAAGAACGAATATTACAGATCATGATCGTTATATCCTTAATCACAAACTAGATGTATTACAGTCCCTAACAATTTAGTTTAACTTAAGCGAATTTAATTTTTCCTTTAATTTTTTATAAAGATCAGCCTTAAAATTAACAGCAATGTCAGGTAATTTTTGGAATTCAATCCATTTCCAATCTAAAAATTCTGCATTTTTAGTATTAATGTTTATTTCATCATTTTTTCCAATAAATTTCATAATAAACCATTTTTGCCTTTGACCTCTATATTTTCCTTGCCAAAGTTTTCCTAATAAATTTTTGGGCAAATCATACTCCAGCCATTCTTCTAATTCTTTAATTAATTTTACCGATTTTATTCCAGTTTCTTCTTTAAGTTCTCTTTTAGCAGCTTCAAAAAAGTCTTCATTTTCTTCGACACCACCTTGGGGCATCTGCCATGAATCACGAGGGTTATCTATTCTTTTGCCCACAAAAATTTTATTTTGATGATTTAACAAAATTATTCCAACACCTGTTCTTAGTGGTAATTGTTTTTTTTCTTCCATTGATAATTAACCAACAAAAAGTTTAATAGCATAATTTAATTGGTTATCTGTAGTTGTATTAATTAAAAAATCTTCATTTTCTTCTTCAACTCTAATATCTGGAACAATCCCAATTTCTGAAATGGATTTCCCAGAAGGTAAATAATATTTAGATACAGTTAGTCGTATTGCTCCTCTGTTTCTTAGAGGTATGATAGACTGAACTGAACCTTTTCCAAATGTAGCTTCTCCTAGCAATAATGCTCTTTTGTGATCTTGTAGAGCTCCAGCGACAATTTCAGAAGCAGACGCTGAACCGTTATTAATTAAAACAATTAAAGGTTTTCCTTTAATTTTATCTCCTTTGCGCGCAAAAAATTTTCTATTTTCTCTACTTTTTCTTCCTTTTGTTGAAACAATTTCACCATCATTTAAAAAGAAATCAGAAATTTTTACTGCTTGGGATAAAAGACCTCCAGGGTTATTTCTTAAATCTAGAATATAACCTACCAATTTTTTATTTTTTTCTATTTTTGAAATTTCATCTATTAATTGGTTGCTACTATTTTCGTTAAATGCCCTTAATCTAAGATAGCCCACCTTGTTGTCAACAACCTTAGCAACAACTGATTTTATCTCAATAATTTTTCTGGTGATTTCAAAAATTTTTGCTTTTCTTAGACCTTTTCTTCTTATAGTAATTTTAATAGATGTATTTACAGGTCCTCTCATCAAATTTACAGCTTCCATAAGTGTTTTTCCCTGAACTTGCTCACCGTTTATTCTAACAATGTAATCACCAGCTTTAACACCCGCTCTGGCAGCTGGCGTATCATCTATTGGAGTTATAACTTTTACTACTCCAGCCTCCATAGTAACTTCTATTCCCAATCCACCAAATTCACCGCTTGTTTCTGTTTGTGATTCTTCAAAAATTTTAGGATTCATATAAGCAGAGTACGGATCTAGTGATTGTAGAACCCCATTAATTGCAGAGTCCATAACTTCAGCCTGGTCTATTTCTTCAACATATTCATTTTGTATTTTTTCTAAGACCTCACTAAAAAGGTCAATTTTTTCGTACAACTTATCTATATTTTCGGAATAAGATTTATTTGGAAAATTTAATAATATTATCAATGCAGCAGTCAAGAAATATTTAAAATAATATTTTTTTTTCATATCGTTAATCTTTCTTTTGGAATTAATTCTGACCACATTCTTTCTAAGTCGTAAAATTTTCTTTTCTCAGGATGAAATATATGAACTATAATATCTTTTGCGTCTATAAGTTTCCAGTCATTGCTATTCTGCCCCTCTAAATGACAATTAGTAATTCCTTTTTTCTTAAGCTCATTTATTAATATCTCAGATAAAGCCTGTATATGTCTTGAAGAATTTCCACTAGCCAATATCATAAAATCTGCAATAGAAGTTTTATTTTTTAAGTTTATAGATTTTACTTCTAAAGCCTTATTATCATTTAGTATTTTTTCTATCTCCATTTTAAGTTTATTAATTTGTTTTGTTTGCATTTAAATTTATGTTACCAAAATTTTCTAATTAATGAAGATGAAATATTGATTTTTTTATCTTTTATATATATCCAATCTTTCTTTCTAAGCTTTTTTGAAGCAATAGATTTAAGAGCTCTAGTTGAATATTTTGTTCTGGCAAAAACAACTATTTTAGCAAGATTAGGAATTTTTCTCCATTTATGCCACTTATGAAAATTAATTAAGTTGTCCGCACCCATTAAAAAAAATAATTTTTTACTTGTGCTATTTTTTTTTAAATATCTTAGTAAATCGTAGGTATTTTTTGAATTAATTAAATTGTTCGAATATTTTGCAGAGATTTTTTTTTGTTTTTTAAGTATATATTTTGATAATTTTATTCTTAGTTTTATATTTAAATAAGGTTTTTTCTTTAATTGGTTTCGTTTTGTAATTATCCATATTACTTTATTTAGTTTAAGTTTTTTTAAAGCAATCTTAGATATATGCAAATGACCTATATGAGGTGGATCAAAGGTGCCTCCCAGTATGCCAATTTTATCGTAATTTTTTTTAAATAATTTTTTCAAAAATTATTTCCTTATCTGTCCCTTTCCTTCCAAAATGTACTTGTATGTAGTAAGCTGATCAAGGCCAATAGGACCACGAGGATGAAGTTTACTTGTCGATATACCAACCTCAGCGCCAAAACCAAATTCTCCACCATCAGCAAATTGGGTTGAAGCATTATGTATAGCTATAGAACTATTAATGCTTGCTAAAAATTTTTTAGCAGTTTTTTTATTTTTTGTTACTATAGAGTCTGTATGAGAAGAACCGTACTGGTTAATATGATTTATTGCCTCTGATACACCATTTACACTTTTTACAGAAATTGTAGGAGAAAGATATTCAGTTTTCCAATCTTGTTTTGTTGCTATTTTTATTTTTCCAGAAATAAATTTTTTTATTGTTTTATCTCCTATGATTTTACATCCTAATTTGCTTAGTTGATCCAATATAGGCTTACAATGAGTTTTTAGACACATTTTATCTATCAATAAAGTTTCAGCAGCTCCACAAATGCTAACATTTCTCATTTTCGAATTTTTTACAACTTTGACTGCTATATTTAAATCTGCCTCTCGATCTACAAAAACATGACATAAACCTTCGTAGTGCCCAACAATTGAAACAGCAGATTTTTTTAAAACTTTTTTAACTAAACTTTTACCTCCTCTTGGGATGATTAAATCAATATAATTTTTCATGTTAGATAAAAGATAATCAACATGATTTCTATTTGTGTATTCAACAAATTGAACACAATTTTCATCACATTTTTTCTTTTTAAGAGCTTTTTTAAAAAGTTTAGCCAAAATTTTATTAGAGTGAAATGCTTCTGATCCGCCGCGTAAGATTACTACATTACCACTTTTAAAACACAACGCAGAAACATCCGAAGTTACGTTTGGTCTACTCTCATAAATTACACCTATCACACCAATTGGAATTGATATTCTTTTTATGCTTAATCCATTTGGTCTTTTCCAAGAAGATAAAGTTTTTCCTATAGGATCTTTAAATTTTACTATTTTTTTTATGGAATTTCTAATTTGCGCAATTTTTTTACTATTTAATTTGAGTCTATCAATCATACTATCTTTAATTTTATTTGATTTTGCATAGGCTATGTCTTTTTTATTTGCACTTAAAATTGATTGTTTGTTACTTCCCAAGTATTGACTATATTGTTTTAAGACAGAATTCTTCTTCTCAATATTTAAATTAGATAAATTTAAGGAAGCGAGTTTAGCCTTTTCACCTATTTTTTTCATGTATAAATTTTTTGACATTTTATACTTTCACCAAGTCATCTTTATGAATAATTTCTTCCCTACTAGAATATCCTAGTATATTTTTTATTTCTCTACTATGTGAACCTTTTATTTTTTCAATTTCAATCGAGGAAAATGATGTTAACCCTCGTGCACATTCGGTATCATTTTGATCTTTTACTAAGATATGGTCACCTTTCTCAAAAATACCGTTAATTTTTTTTACGCCAGCTGGTAATAAACTTTTTCCATTATTTATTGCTTTTATTGCTCCATCGTCGATTATTACCTCGCCTTTAGGAGCGACCGATCCAATTATCCATTGTTTTCTGGCATCTAGTTTAGAAATTCTTGGTAAAAACCAAGTACATTTTTGATTTTTAAGTATTTTTTTTATTGGATTTTTATGATTTCCGTTTGCTATAGCCATATAACATCCTGACAATTGGCAAATTTTTGCAGCATCAATTTTTGTTTTCATTCCTCCTGAACCGTAGAAGTTTTCTGTTCTAGTTGCGTATTTTTTTACATTTTCATCTATTTCTCTAACCGTTTTAATTAATTTTGTTTCTCTATTTTTTTTTGGATTACGAGTATAAAGACCATCAACATCTGATAATAAAATTAAACAATCAGCACTAATTATTTGTGATACTCTTGCAGCGAGCCTATCGTTATCCCCATATTTTATTTCAGTTGTGGCTGTAGTATCATTTTCGTTAACAATTGGAATAATTCCCATTGCTAGCAAATTATCAATTGTTCTTTTTGCATTTATAGCTCTTCTTCTTTGCTCAGTATCATCTAAAGTAAGTAATATTTGTGAAATTTTTATTTTACTTTTATCAAAAATTTTTTTAAAAAAATTCATTAAAACAATTTGCCCAATAGAGGCTATAGCTTGACTTTTATCAATCTTTAATCCATTTTTTTTTATACCAAGATATTCACAACCTAAAGCAATAGCTCCCGATGAAACTATTATAACTTGTTTTTTTTTACTTATAAGTAATTTAATGTCCTTAGCAAATTCTTCTAGCCAAATTTTTTTTGGCTTTCCATTTTTAGTAATTAAAATTGATGATCCGATTTTAATCACAATTTTTTTAGATTTATTTATATACATTAGTAACCAACAATTTCTTAATATTTATTAATCCCTTATTTTGAACTACAGATATTTTATAAATATTTTTTTTTATTTTTTTTTTAAAAATATCAATTTTTTTATTGATCTCTTCAGTTTTTATTATGTCGATTTTATTAAATACAATAATTTCCTTTTTTTTTAAAAGGTGATCACTATATTTTGATAACTCTTTTCTTATTTTTAGATAATTTTCCAATATATTTTCTTCTGTTATATCAATTAAGTGAATCAGACTTTTACATCTCTCTATGTGTCTTAAAAATTTGTCACCCAATCCTATTCCTTCGTGTGCTCCTTCAATAAGTCCTGGTATATCTGCTATCGTTATTTCTTTGTCACTGTAACTAGCTACTCCAAGATTGGGATCAATTGTGGTAAAAGGATAATTCGCGATTTTTGGTTTAGCTTTTGTCAATACCGACAATAGACTGGATTTTCCAGCATTGGGCATACCGATAATTCCAATGTCCGCTATAACTTTAAGCTGTAACCAAATGCAAAAACTTTCACCTTCTTCCCCTCTTGTTGTTTTTCTTGGAGCTCGATTTGAAGAACTTTTAAACCTTACATTACCTAGACCTCTTTTCCCACCTTTTGCAATGATTACTTTTTGCCCTGGTTTTTTTAGATCTTCAATTAAAGTGTTATTATCTTCTTCAAAAATTTGGGTTCCTGCAGGAACTTTTAAAATTAAATCTTCTCCATTTTTACCAGTTTTTTTCTTTCCCATTCCATTTTGACCTCTTCCTGCTTTAAAATGTTGTTGAAATCTAAAATCAATGAGTGTATTTAAATTTGTTTCTGCAACTAAAATCACAGAACCGCCATTGCCACCGTCACCACCATCGGGACCCCCAAATTCTATGAATTTTTCTCTTCGAAAACTGGCGGATCCTGATCCTCCATCTCCTGCTTTAACATATATTTTTGCTTGATCTAAAAATTTCATAACTTAACAATAATAAAATTATTTTTGAAGTTATTAGGAATTAACTGGGGATAACAGATACAAATGTTCTGTTCAGTTTTGATGTTTTGAACTTTACTTTTCCTTTTATCAAGGAGAATATTGAATGATCTTTACCCATACCAACATGATTACCAGGGTGTATTCTAGTTCCTCTTTGTCTTACTATAATGTTTCCTGGTACTACTAATTCACCACCATACCTTTTAACTCCAAGGCGTCTTCCGGCACTATCCCGTCCGTTTCGTGATGATCCACCTGCTTTTTTTGTTGCCATAATTTAATATCCTAGCTTAATAATATCACTTTTTTTTTGTTGTTAAAGGTTTCTTTTTAGCTTCCTTTTTTTCTATATTAGCCGTAATTTTTTTTTCTTTAGCTTCTACTTTTTTTAACGTTTTTTTAATTTTTTGTTTTTCTTCTATTTTTACTCTTTTTGCTGCAGACATTTGTTCTTCTCTTGCTTTTTCAGCTTTTATTATTTCTTTTGTTACTTTTTTTTTCGGACTTGCTTCTGATATTATCTTCCCGTCTTTTGAAAAGATTTTTGTTATTCTTACAAGAGAAATAGGTTGTCTATGTCCATATTTTTTTCTTGAATTTTTTCTTCTTCGTTTTTTAAAAACTAATATTGTCTTATTTTTTGTATTTTTTAGTATGGTAGCTTCAACCTTAGCACCTTGAATATTTGGATTTCCAATTTCAGTAGTTTTGTCATCATTTAAAAACAAAACGTTTTTAAATTCTACTGTTTTACCCTCTTGATTGTTAAGCCTTTCGACCTTAAGGATTTCACTTGTTGAAACCTTATATTGTTTGCCACCTGTTTGAATAACTGCGAAAGACATTGTTTTAATCTCATATTTTGGAATAGGGGCAATATAGCTTTCTAACTTAGCATGTCAAGTTATAACATTAACTAAAAACTGTCTTTTAAATCTCTAACTTTCCTAAAAACTTTAAAATCTTCCTGATTTTTCATATTTAATTTAATTTTCAGGTCATTTTGATCGCATCTTAGAAAAATATTTGACTTTTGTTCCTCTTCTAAACTAGAAGGAATTGTTGGTAAATTCTTAGATCTTAATTTTTTAATTTTTTCAAACTTTTTCTTTAGATCTATATTATTACCATCATATTTCATGCAAAATTCTGCATTTTTGTAAGTATATTCATGACCACAATAAATCATTGTATCTTTTGGGAGATTTTTTATTTTATTCAACGATGTTAACATTTGTTTATGATCGCCCTCAAAGATTCTTCCACATCCTAAAGAAAATAGTGTATCTCCAGTAAAAGCCATTTTTTCCTTTTCAAAAAAAAAACATATATGACCCAAAGTATGACCTGGTATGTGTAATACTTTTACTGGAGTGTTCCCAAAGCTCCATATTTGATTATCAGTTACAGTAATATCAATCCCTGGAATTCTGTCCTTATCATTAATAAATCCTACCACCTTGGAGTTATATTTTTTTTTTAGTTCAAGGTTACCTCCTATGTGGTCAAAGTGATGGTGTGTATTTAATATATAATTTAATTTTAAATTTTTTTTTTCGAGAAAAGTAATAATAGGTGCTGCTTCAGAAGGATCAACTACACCTACCATTTTAGAATTATCATCAACCATTATGTAGGCATAATTATCTGTCAAACATTGTATTGGAGTAACTTGCATACTTAGATCATTGTATAAGAAATATTCCAAGTTGTGAAAAAATATTTTTATATCCCATATTTCTGTTCGTAATTTCAGAAATTTTTTCATTGGTTAAGCACATAGATTTATCAATTTTTATATTCTTTTTATTGCAAAAATTAACAAAATCTTGAATTGTGCACATATGTAAGTTTGGAGTATTATACCATTCATTTGGTAAATTTTTTGTAATAGGCATTGTTCCTTTAAATAGTAAATGAAGTCGCACTTTCCAATATCCAAAATTAGGAATAGAGACAATTGTTTGTTTTCCTATTCTAAGCAATTGATTTAAAACCTCTTCAGGGTCAAAAAAAGCTTGCAGTGTTTGGCTTAACACAACATAGTCAAATGATTTTTTTGGAAATTGAATTAGTTCTTTTTCAGCATCTCCCTCAATAACAGAAAGACCTTTTGATATACATTTTTGTACTAGATTTTTTTGTGGCTCTAAACCTCTTACATCATTTTTCTGATTAATTTTAAGATATTCCATTAGAGAGCCATCTCCACAACCTATGTCTAATACCCTTTTATTATTTTGAATTATTTGTGATATTACTTCAAATTCTTTTTTCATTATTTATTTCATTATAAATTGAGTTAAGAAATTCACTTACTGTTTTTAAAAATTCTGGTACATCTAATAAAAATGAATCATGACCTTTATCAGAATTAATTTCAACAAAACCAACATTTGCACCACAGGTATTTAAAGCTATAACTATTTCTTTATTTTCTGCGGTAGGGTAGAGCCAATCAGATGAAAATGATATTACACAAAACTTTGACTTTGTATTATTGAAGGCGCTTGACAAATTACCTTTAAATTGCTTTTCCAAATCAAAATAATCCATTGCTCTAGTAATATATAAATAGCTATTAGCATCAAACCTATCCACAAAAGTTGCTCCTTGATAACGTAAATAACTTTCTATTTGAAAATCCGCATCAAAGCTAAATTTTAGACTTCCTTTATCTTGTAGTTTACGTCCAAATTTTTCTTGTAGTCCTTTTTTAGAAAGGTAAGTAATATGGGCAGCCATTCTTGCTACTGCCAAACCTTTATCAGGTGTTGAATTTTCGTTTTTCCAATTTGGATCAGCCATGATTGCTTGTCGTCCCAACTCATTCAAAGCAATATTTTGAGCCGAATGACTAGCGCTGCATGCTATTGGAATAGCAGCATGTGCTTTATCTGGGTATAAAGACACAAATTGTAAAACCTGCATACCTCCCATTGACCCACCTGTTACGGCGAGTAATTTTTTAATACCTAAATAATCTATTAAATATTTTTGAGCTTTAACCATATCTCTTATTGTTATTACTGGAAATGTAGTGGCAAATAATTTGTTAGTTGCTGGATTTATTTCTTTAGGTCCATAGCTACCCATACATCCACCAAGGACATTCGCACAGATTACAAAATATTTATTGGTATCAATTGCTTTTCCTGGTCCTACTGCAGTAGTCCACCAACCCTCTCTTTTAGTAATTGGATTAATGTTGGTACAAAATTGATCACCCGTTAAAGCATGGAAAGCAAGTATAGCATTATTTTTATTTTTATTTAAAGTTCCATAGGTTTCGTACGCCAAAGGAAAATCTTTAATAGTTTTACCACAATCAAGTTCAAGCGATTGATCTATTATTAGTTTTTTTATATTTTTAGTTTCACTATTCATCTTTAACAAAAAAAAAGCCCAGCTAAACTGGGCAAAAATCCTTTTTTAGCTGTTTTTTTTAAGCGCTCGCAATTCAGTTAAATCAGCGCATGTTTCTTGTACTAAAAACCTCATCTTTTGTCAATTTAGCTTGTATTTATTTTGCCACTAGACAGCATATATAGTATTTACCTTTACAATTTATATATTAATAAGAAAATGACTTTACCAAAACCGATCAACTTTAAGGTTGAAAGATATATTGGAGGATTATCTGAATTTAAAAAAATTGATAATCCAATAAAACTATCAGCAAATGAATCAGCTTTAGGACCAAGTCCAAAAGCAATTCAAGCAATTGAAAAAGATAAAAATAAAATTTTTAAATATCCAGAGTCGGACTCTAATTCTCTAAGAGAAGTATTATCTAAAAAGTTTAATATTGATCCAAAAAGAATTATTTGTGGATCAGGTTCTGATCAAATATTTGATTTAACTTGCCATCTTTTTCTAGAACCAGGAGATGAAGTTGTTGTTACAGAATTTGGATTTATAATGCATAGAATATATGCATCACTTTATAAAGCTAAGATTATAATAGCTAAAGAAAAAAGTTTTAAAGCGTCTGTAGATGAAATATTAGGTAAAGTCACTGACAAAACAAAAATTGTATTTATTGCAAATCCTAATAATCCTACAGGAACTTATTTATCTAAAAATGAAATGCTTAATTTAAGAAAAAAACTTAGGAGCAATATTCTTTTGGTCGTTGACGATGCGTATTTCGAATTTTTAAATTCAGAAGACTTTATTTCTGGACTAGATCTTTTTAAAAATTCTAACAATGTATTAATTACAAGAACTTTTTCTAAAATTTATGGTTTAGCAGGTTTAAGGTTAGGTTGGGGATATTCTTCAAAAGAAATAATTAATGCAATGTATCAAATTAAACCTCCATTTAATGTGAATAGAACTGCACTTGTAGCGGGGATAGAGGCTATTAAAGATAATGAATGGACAAAAAGGGCGATTGAGCATAATACATTGTGGTCAAAAAAAATATTTTCTGTTCTAAAAAAATTTAATATTAAAACAAATGAACCAACAGCAAATTTCTTTTTGATGAATTTTGATGAAACGAAAATAAATTCAGACGAAGCTTTTGAGAGATTGGCTGCTGAGAAACTAATTTTAAGAAAAATGACACAGTATAAAATATTGAATGCTTTAAGATTAACCATTGGGAATAAAGAAGTTAACGAACATTTTATAAAATCAGTAGGGAGTATTTTAAAGTAATGTTTGAAAAAGTATGTATAGTGGGATGTGGATTAATTGGATCGTCAATAGCACGAGCAATAAGGAAAAAAAATTTATCAAACAAAATAGTTTCATCTAATAGATCAGATTTAGTTAATAAAAAGGTGATTGAATTAAAAATAGTTGATGATTCAAATTCTGATACTAAAAAAATGGCAGAGGGGTCCGATCTAGTTATAATAGCAACACCTTTAAGTAGTTATGAAGATGTAATTTTAAAATTAAAAGATTCATTAAAAAATGGTTCGATATTGACTGATGTTGGTTCTGTAAAAGAAAATATAATTGGTTTAATTGAAAAAAATATTCCTAAAAATGTTTCTTGGATTTCTTCACATCCAATCGCAGGAACAGAAGAAAGTGGACCTGAATCGGGATTTTCTGAACTTTTTGAAAACAGATGGTGCATTTTGACACCAAGCAAAAAAGTAAATGAAAAAGATATTAAACTACTTGAAAATTTCTGGAAAAAAATGGGAAGCAAAGTTGATATTATGGATGCAAAACAACATGACTATGTCTTATCGATCACAAGTCATATACCTCACTTAATTGCATATAATATTGTAAATACTACTCTCAATATTCAGGATAAGAAGGAATCTGATATTGTAAAGTATAGCGCTGGCGGTCTAAGGGATTTTACTAGAATTGCAGCTTCAAACCCTATTATGTGGAGAGATGTTTTTATACACAACAAAAAAAATACATCGAGCATGATTGATGATTTTATAGCAAATTTAGAAGATCTGAAAAAAGCGATTGAAAATGAAGATGGAAAAAAATTAGAGGAAATTTTTAAAAAAACAAAAAAGATAAGAAAAGAAATTGTTAAAGCAGGTCAGGACGTGGGTAAACCAGATTTTGGTAGAAAATAAAAGTTACGAAATGTTATCGATTTCATTGTAAATCACTGCCTCTAATTTTTTTATAAAATCATTTCGATTAAATCCAGGTTCTATTGGCTTCAAAAAGGATACAGTTATTTTTCCTGGGTGTTTAATTATGCCATGTTTTGGCCAAACCCTACCTGAATTTAGTGCAACAGGAACACAAGAAATATTTAAAGCTTCGTATATTCTACCAACTCCTTTTTTAAAAGATACTTTGTCATCAATTTTTACTCTTGTTCCTTGAGGAAATATTAAAAGAGGTCTTTTTTCATTTTTAATAATAGTTGCCACTTTATCAAAAAAATTAAGATTTTCCTTTGTTGTTGTATCTCTTACTATTTCAATGGATTTAATTTTTTTTAAATAAAGTCCAAACAAAGGGATTTTTAGAAGCTCTTTTTTTAGAATGAAAACTGGATAATCCAAAACACTTTGTAAAGCAAAAGTTTCAAACATTGATTGATGCGCGGATGCAATAAAATATTTTTCTGTTTTGGGTATATTTTCTATTCCTTTAAATTCTACTTTTGTATTTAAAAAAAATTTTACGACAAAAACTACGTAATGGCCTAAAAATTTTCCAAATAGCAAAGTAATTTTTGTAGGTAAAATGAGAGCAGGTAAAGCAATTAAAAAAACAACTATAATCCCAGTATATAAAAAAAGATTAAATAATAATGATCTTAAAAGAGACATTTGTATTAGTTGTTGAATTAATTATTAACTAAATTTTCTAAACTTTGTCTTTGTCTAATTATTTTATGCTTTGAACCACTTACCATAATTTCAGCTATAGTAGGTCTAGTATTGTAGTTTGATGACAAAGACATTCCATAGGCTCCTACATTCAACAGACCTATATATTCACCCTCTCTAATTTTTGAAAAAATTTTTAGATTGGAAAATTTATCTGAACTTTCACAGATTGGGCCCACGAACTTGAGATTTCCTCTTAAAAATTTACGTGTTTTTTTTAAGGGAACAATTTCATGGTGAGCATTATATAAGGCTGGTCTCATCAAATCATTCATTCCAGCATCTAATATAATAAAATTTCTATTATTACTTTTTTTAATGTAAATAATTTTTGTAATTAAAATGCCCGTATTGCCTATAATGAATCTACCTGGTTCAAAGATAATTTTTGAATCTTTATTTTTCAAAAATTTGCTTACTAGTTTTGCATATTTTTTTAAATTAATTTGTTTTTCTTTTTTTGTGTAAGAAATTCCCATACCTCCACCAAGGTCAATAAATTTAAAATTTATTTTGGTTTTGTTTATTATTTTGTTTATCATTGATAATACTTTTTTAAATGGATCAACGCTTGTTATTTGACTTCCGATATGAACGCTTACACCATTTAAACTTAAATTTTTCATTTTTCTTACTTTTTTACAAAGATCTATAAAATCGTTATAAACCAAACCAAATTTTTCATCTTTTCCACCAGTGGATATTTTTTGGTGTGTTTTTCCCGTTACATTAGGATTTAATCTTATTCCAATAGAAATTTTTCTAGAAATTTTTTTTGATATTTTATTTATAAGATTAAGTTCACTTTCTGACTCAATATTAATTAAAAGTACTTTTTTTTTAATTGCCATTTTGATCTCTTCCTCAGTTTTTCCAATTCCTGAAAAAACTATTTTTTTTGGATTAATCCCAGCTTTCGTTGCTTTTAGTAATTCTCCCACAGATACAACATCAGCTCCTGAACCTATTTTTCTTAACTCTTTTAATAAAGAGAGGTTAGAATTTGACTTTATCGAAAAGCATATAATCGGTTTAATATTTTTAAATGCATTGCTAAGTGTGTAATAATTATTTTTTAATTGAGAAAGAGAATAGCAATAAAAAGGTGTTTTATATTTTTTTGCAAGATTCAGCGCTGATATATTTTCGACGCAAAGGTTATTTTTCCTAAGTTTAATATAGTTCATTTTATTTAAGCTAAGTGTATAACTTTATTATAGTCACTCTGAGATTTATACTCAGGATCGCTTTTCACTCCACACGAAGCGCAAAATATACAAGCAAAAATAATTATCAAAAATTTACGCATTATTTAAATTCCCTTTTAATTTTAATATCATTTTTTTTATATTTTTTGTAGAAGTTCCTCCATATGAAGTTTTAAGATTTACTGAATTTCTTACATTAAATACGTTCATTACTTTTTTATTTAAATTATTCATTACTTTTTTTACTTCGCTAAAATTTAGCTGATTTAATTTTTTATTATTTTTTTCAGCATAGTTTACCAATTTGGCTGAAATTTTGTATGCTTCTCTAAAAGACAAATTATTGTTTTGTACAAGGTAGTCAGCAAAATCAGTAGCAGTAGTAAATCCCTCGTTGGATAAAGAAAGCATTCTTTCCTTATTAGGTTTTAAATTTTTAATAAGTTCGTTTGCAATAACAATCGACTCTAATAAAATGTCGTAACTGTTGAATACTAAAGCTTTATCTTCTTGCATGTCCTTATAATATGATAAAGGTAAACCTTTCATAGTGGTTAGCATTGCTTGCAGATAACCAAAATTTTTTCCAGCTCTGCCTCTAATCAATTCTGCTGGATCTGGATTTTTCTTTTGAGGCATAATTGAAGATCCAGTAAGCATTTTATCATCTAGTTTAATAAGTTTAAATATATCAGAATTCCAAATAATTAATTCTTCGGCGAATCTTGATATGTGCATTGCGCAAATCGAAGCCGAAGATAAAAAATCTAAAGCAAAATCTCTATCAGAAACAGAATCAATAGAATTATTTGTTGGTTTTTTAAAACCTAATTTTTTAGATGTAAAATTTCTATCTATTTTATAAGAGGTTCCCGCAAGCGCACCTACACCAAGAGGACATTCATCAATGTAATCAATGTTATTAATAAATCTTTTTTTGTCTCTTTTAAACATTTCAACATAAGCTAACAAATAATGTGCAAATGAAATTGGTTGTGCATTTTTTAAATGTGTAAATCCAGGCATTATTGTTTGAATATTTTTTTCAGATTTTTGTAAAAAACTTTTAATTAAATTGTTCAAATTTTTTATCACTTCTTTAGAAGATTTTTTTACCCACAATTTAAAATCTGTAATTACCTGATCATTTCTTGATCTTGCTATATGCAAATAACCAGCATCTTCTCCTATAATTGAAAAAAGTCTTTTTTCAATATTTTGATGAATATCTTCGTATTTTTTATTAAAGCTGAATCTATTTTTTCTAATTTCTTCTCTAATTTTTTTCAAACCAATAATTATTTTTTTACCTTTTTTTTTATTAATTATTTTTTGTTTAATCAGCATTTGTGTATGTACAATAGAACCAAAAATATCCTCTTCGAATAATCTTTTGTCTATATCAATTGATGCACCAATTTTTTCAAAAATTTTTGACGTAGCATTATTGAATCTAGCGCCCCAAACAGCTTTATTTTTGTTTTTCATGTGTTAAGTTCTTATTTTTAATGTTTACAAATCAAAAAATTATAAAATTTCTAATTTTCTTCTTTTGTTTTAGTATTTTTTCATCAATATCACAAACAAATGAAGATGTTCCACTCAATAATATAGCTATAAGTGAAATTCCAAAGCCAATTTTGCCAATAATATTTGAAGATTTTTCAGGTAATGAAATTAATTTAAAGGACTATCACGGTAAACTTGTAATTATCAATTTTTGGGCAACATGGTGTACTCCTTGCAAGGAAGAAATGCCTTCATTAGATCGATTATACCAAGATAATAATTTCAAAAATTTACAAGTTTTGGCAGTAAATATGGAACCACCTAATACAATAAAAACAAAAAAATTTTTTGCAAATCTTAATATTAAAAAATTAGAAATTTATTTTGATCATAATTTAAATTTTGTAAAAGAATTTAAGTTAAGAGGAGTACCAACTACCGTTTTAATTAATAAAAAAGGTGAGGAGTTTGCAAGAATTATTGGAAAAACTAACTTTCAGAATGATAAATTTTTAAAATGGTTATTAAAGTATGATCAGCTATAATTTAGAAGTAATTTCTTTACCTCCTTTATCTAAAGCTAAACCTCGGCAAGCTATTGTATTGTGTCATGGCTATGGTGGCGATGGAAAAGACATAAGTACTCTTGCCATTAACTGGCAACGTTTTTTACCGGACACTATTTTTTTGTGTCCTAATGCACCTGAAGTTTGTGAAATTAATCCACAAGGTTATCAATGGTTTAGTTTAAAAACAGAAAAGGAAGAAGTAATTCTTGAAAAATCTTTGATAGCTGAAGAAAAATTAAATATATTTTTAGATCAAGTTTTGAATAATTTTGCACTTGAACCAATCAATTTAGCTCTTGTAGGTTTTAGTCAGGGTTGTATGATTAGTATTCAAATTGGATTAAAGAAAAAAAAACAAATAAATTGTTTAGTTGGTTACTCTGGAAAAGTAATAAATAAAAAACATCTATCAGAAAATATTAATTCGAAGCCAAAAATTTTTTTAATGCATGGGGAAAACGATCCAATTGTATCTCCTACACATCTATTAGAAGCAAAAGAATATTTAAAAAAGCAAGGTATTAACGCAAAAACTAAAATTTTTAAGAATTGTGAACACAGAATCTCTGTTGAAGGCTCAAGTTTTGGTTTAGGATTTTTAAAAAAAAATCTTTTATAATTGAAACATTTTTTTAATAAACTACTTCTTGCAAAAGTTATTTTAATCCGTTAACTTATTTATATGATTATAGGAGCCTCTGAAAGAGTACCTTTAGAAAAGTGTCCAGCTTTAGTGTTGAACGCAGATTTTAGACCGTTGAGTTATTACCCACTTTCACTTTGGTGTTGGCAAGATGCGGTCAAATCCGTTTTTCTTGAAAGAGTAAGTATTGTATCTAATTATAGAAGAAAAATAAGAAGTCCTTCTTTTGAAATGAATTTGCCAAGTGTTATAGCTTTAAAAAATTTTATAAAACCATCGGAACATCCAAGCTTTACAAGGTTTAATGTTTTTTTAAGAGATAAATTTACTTGCCAATATTGTGGAGATAAGAAAGATTTAACATTTGATCACTTATTACCAAAGTCAAAAGGTGGAATTACAGATTGGGAAAATGTTGTTACAGCATGTTCAACCTGTAATGTGAAAAAAGGAGGTAGACTATATCCTGTTCCTGGCATGACAATAAACAGACATCCTTTTAGACCAACTGTAGACGATTTACATCAAAATGGAAGAAATTTTCCTCCTAATTTTTTACACGAAAGTTGGATGGACTACCTGTACTGGGATGTTGAACTTTTACCTTAATTAAATTAAATTTTTTCAGAAATAGTTATAGCAATTCTTGATCCTGTTCTAATGATTTTATCCATTATGGAATAAACTCCTTTATTTGTAGCACCAGCTTCGTAAGCTATATTTTTATGGTTTGCTTCTTGCCCTTTAAATTTTTCAATTTTAGCTTTTAGATCCATTTCATCATTGCCTAATTTTTTTAGCTGATTTTGATAATGATCTTCAATTACTTCTTCAACTGAAGCTGTACAAAGCATAGCCGCTTTTTTTCCAAGTAATGCAGTTCCAAAACCTAGTGCCACACCCATTACATCCCATAGAGGAAGTAAATAGGTGGGTTTTATTTTTCTTTTTTGTATTTCTTTTTCAAAATATTCCAAGTGTTCTTTTTCGTGTTCTTTCATTTCTTCAATTTTATCTTTTAAATTGTTATCTTGTTTTATGGTTTTTAAAGCTAGTAGCTGTCCCTCGTAAATTTTGATTGCACCACGCTCTCCTGCATGGTCAACTCTTATAATTTCTTCCAAAGTTTTTTGATTAGTTTTTTCCATAATAGATAAATAACCTTATGAATATAACACTTAGAATAAGAGAAAAAATGGTATTAATTGCAGCAAGAGATAAACCTAGTATTCTAAAGCTTACATCTTTACAACTTATACTATTTTGTTTTAATTGCAGCAAAAGTTCTTCCTTCGAAAGTGTTTTTGATAGATCTCCAGTTGTGCATGCTAATGATTCACTAAAAAAACCTTGTTCTATACCAAAATGGTAAAAAGCCAAAGCTGAACTGATTGCAAATACTAAGAACAATATTAATAAAGTGACTCTTACGTATTTTTTAATAAAAAGCATTTTAATTATTAATAGTATTGAAAGAAAATATGGAACGCGTTCATAAAGGCATAATTTACATGGTTCGTGATTCAATCGATATTCAATTATAAAAGCAGAAACCAGAATCAAAGAAATGAATATTAGTATAGAAAATAAAATTTTTTTATTTATTTGCTTGGTCATTTTTATTTTATAAATAAAAAGTAGCTAACTATTGCTAATAGAATAATTGTTATAGTAATAATAATACTCCATTTGGCTCCTTCTTTATCTAAGAAAGGACCAATTTTTTGTCCAAATTTATAAGTTAGATATGCAACCAAAAAGAATCTCAGACCTCGTGTTACTACACATATCAAAATAAAAGCCATTAAGTTGAAATGAATTATTCCGCTAGAAATAGTTAAAAGTTTGAATGGTATTGGGGTGAAACCTGCAGTAAATAATATGCCTAGCCAAGCTGTAAAACTGTTGCCCATTTTAAATTTTTCTCTAAATGTATCGGAGTATTCATATCCATAAAATTCGAAAATTTTTGTTGCAATTTCGTTTAAGGAATAACCAATATAATAACCAAAGAGGGCGCCTAGAACTGAAAAAATTGTTGCTACCAATGCTATTTGAATAAATTCTTTTCTTTTTGATACTACCATCGGAACAATCATCACATCAGGTGGTATTGGAAAAAAAGAACTTTCTATAAATGCTTCAATCGCTAAAATTTGTTTAGCGTATTTATATCCTGCCCAAGCGACACATTTATCATATAATTTTTTAATCATTGCTAGCTATATTTTTATAAAACTATTTTTAAATGCTATATCCCACTTTGCATTTGTGTCTTTATCAAATGTTATATCTAAATCAATATCAGACAAAATCCAATGATCTCTTTCCATTTCACCTTCTAATTGACCATCTCCCCAACCAGAGTAACCGAAAATAACTAAACTTTTTTGAGGTCCTTTATTATGAGCTATGTCTAATAAAATATTATAATCCTGACTAATCGAGATATCACCATAGTTTTTGGTCGTTTCACTTTTGTATTCATTTGAGTGTAATATGAAAATTTCTTTTACGTCAACAGGCCCCCCCCCAAAATATTGGAACATCTATATTAAATAACTTTTCCCTTTCTTTTGATGTATTTAAAGATGGATCAATTAACAAGGCTATCGGCATTGTGCCTAAACGTTTATTTATTACAAGTCCCCAAGCACCATTTTTATCACTTTCAAGCATAATGATTACTGTTTTTGTAAATCTATTATCGTTCATTTTTTCCGTTGCAATTAAAAAGTGATTTTTAACGCTACTATAAAATTTACCTTTTAAATAATTTTTTGATCCCTCTGCTAAGGTAAAAACGTTATTAAATAATGATATTGATATTACAATAACCAATAATAATAATATTCTTTTCTTCATAAAATCTTTATACTAACACATATGAATATTGTTACAGATGTAATTTTACCTTTAGCTCTAGCTTTTATAATGTTTGTGCTAGGTTTAGGTTTGACTGGTGCTGATTTTTTAAGAGTTATAAAGCAACCACGCGATTTTTTTATAGGCGCTTTTTCACAAATTATTTTACTCCCAATTATTGCATTTATTTTAGTAAAGATATGGCCTATAAGCCCAGAGCTAGCAATCGGGGTTATGATTATTGCAGCTGCCCCAGGAGGGGTAACGTCTAATTTATTAACTTCTTTTGCAAGGGGTGACGTTGCTCTTTCAATATCGCTTACTGCAATAATTAGTTTGTTGTGCGTTATTACAATTCCATTTATTATTTTAACATCAGTTGAACTATTAGGAGGATCAAGCTTAAGTAGTGATATTTCTTTACTTAGTATGTCTCGAGACATGTTTTTAATTGTTACGATGCCAGTAGTGCTAGGCATGCTACTTAGGAAATTTTTAGCGGGAGCGGCATTAAAATTTGAGCCAATAGCGAAAAAAATATCAATATTGCTTTTTGTGCTTGTTTTGTTAGGAGCCGTTGCAGCAGAGAGAGAAAATGTTGCTTCTTACTTTGCACAAGCGGGTCTAATAACTTTGGTACTTAATATAATTATGATGGTTGTAGCATACTATGTGGCTCAGATGCTTGCTTCAGGAATAGAACAAAAAAAATGCATTACCATCGAGTGTGGTTTGCAGAATGGAACTTTAGGAATATTTGTAGCAACTTCAATTTTTGGTGGAGGAATTTACGTCATACCTGCCGCTACCTATAGTTTGATAATGTTCGCAACTTCATTAATATTTGTATATTTAGTAAATAGGGTTTCGTAGTTAAATAGAGCCCCCAAAGAGAAATTGCAGGTTTGATTCTCGTCAGGATCACCATTTTTTTATTGCCTCTTAAATAAATTCAAAACATAATATGTCCATAAATATTAAATAACAAAGGGAATAATGGGCGAATGGCGGAACTGGTAGACGCGCAGGACTCAAAATCCTGTAGTAGCAATACTGTGAGAGTTCGATTCTCTCTTCGCCCACCAAAAAATGAATTTAAAAGAATTTAACAGTTTAGTTGATTTATTTTTTTACAAAGTCGCAAAAGAGAATCCAAATACAGATTTTTTAGAGTGGCTAAACCCACAAAATAAAAAAAAATATAATTGGGGAGAAACATCAACAAGTATTCAAAAACTAGCTAAAGTTTTAAAAGATAGTCTTGCGCAAGGCGACAGATGTCTTTTAGTTTCTGAAAATAGACCCGAATGGTTAATTGCTGATTTAGCAATTATGTTAGCTGATGGAATTACTGTACCTGCATACACTACTTATACTGAAAAAGATTATAAATATTTAATAGAGGATTGTGAGCCTACGGTAATTATTGTTTCTAATAATGAGATGCATAAAAAGTTAAAAAATATAATTAAAGAAAAAGATTTTATTAAAAAAGTAATTACATTTGACGAGATTACCGAAGTAGAAAAACAAGATAAATATTTAAAATTTGATTCCATAATTGCTAATCAATTAAGTATGAGTGAAAAAATAAAAAATGAAAATTTAAAAAGAAATTCACCAGCATGTATTATCTATACATCCGGAACATCTGGAAATCCCAAAGGAGTTATTTTAAGTCATGGGGGAATATTAAATAATTTAGAAGGAGCTCAAGAAATTTTAAAACCATTGATTGATAAAAAACCAATTTTTTTAACCTGGCTTCCTTTATCACATTCATATGAACACGCAGTCCAGTTTGTTCAAATTGCAGTTGGTGCAAAAGTTTTTTATGCAGAAAGGATAGAAAAACTCTTAGAAAATATTTCACAAGCGAAACCAACTATTATGACAGCTGTACCAAGATTTTATCAAAATCTTTATAACAAAATAAAAATCAATATGAAAAAGGCTAAAGGCTTAAAAGCTAAATTAATCAAACTTACAATTAATTTAGGTAAGAAAAAATTATTAGGAGAAAAAATGAATATTTATGAAATTTTTTTAAATGGATTGCTAGACTCTCTAGTTAGAAAAAAGGTAAAAAAACAATTTGGAGGAAATTTAAAAGCTTTTGTATCTGGAGGAGGAGCTTTGGATAAAGAAATTGGTGAATTTTTGAATTCTATAGGGTTACCTACTTTACAAGGTTACGGTCTCACAGAGACTTCGCCAGTAGTGAGCTGCAATCCTATCCATAAAATTAGAGTTGAAACAGTTGGTCCTCCTTTTAAAGGAAACCAAGTCAAAATAGCTGATGATGGAGAAATTTTAGTTAAAGGAGAAAATGTAATGTTGGGTTACTGGAATAAAAAAGAAGATACAGCAAAAGTGCTTAAGGATGGTTGGTTATACACAGGTGACATAGGTGAAATCGATCCACAAGATGGTTATTTAAAAATAACTGACAGAAAAAAAGATATAATAGTTAGTGCTGGTGGGGACAATATTTCTCCAGCAAAAATAGAAAATCAATTGACAAACTCTCCTGCAATTGAGCAGTCCATGGTTTTTGGCGAAGGAAAAAATTATTTAGTTGCACTTATTGTCCCTAGTAAAGAATTTTTAGATCAAAAAGAAAAAATAAAGGCAATTGTAGAAGAAATTAATAAAAATTTAACTTTAGTAGAAAAAATTAAAAAATTTTCTTTGCTAAATGAAAATTTCTCAATAGAAAATGGTTTGTTAACACCCACAATGAAAGTAAAAAGAAATAAGGTAATTGCTAAATATAAAAATATTCTAGAAAATTTTTATAAAAAATAATAAATTTTTATTTAATTTAGTTGTTAAAAAACATTGTTATTACTTGTTTTTTTGCAATTTATAAAAATATTTTTTTTTTTTAAAAAAATAGTTTTATTAAAAATTTGTCAACACAATTTATGTTTGACATCGGTGAAAATAAACATAAAGCTTAAATAAATAGACGAATCACTTGATGATTTGTTTTAATTAAAACAAAAAGGGAGTTAATAATGGCTAAACGTAGAAAAAAGAAAAAAGGTAAGAAAAAAGCTAAAAAGAGAAGAAGAAGAAGATAATTAAAACCTTTTCTAAGATATTACGCCCCTTTATAATTATAATTTATTATAAGGGGGCGTTTTTTTTATTATTGTGGTTGAACTTCCTGTGTAACATCGAGGCGATTTAAAGCTTTATCCATTTTTATCTTTGCTTTTTCACCTAAAATTACTTCAAACTCGGATTTAAGTCTTTCATATGCTTTTTCAAAAAGTTGTCTTTCACTATATGATTGTTCAGCTATTACATCAGTTTTTTTATTTAAGTCTTTTACTACTTCTGCAAGTTGATAAAGTTTTCCAGAGTTAATTTTTTGTTCATATTCCTGAGCTCTTCTGCTCCACATAGTTCTTTTTATTTTTGGTTTAGTTTTTAAAATATTAAGTGCCTTATTAATTTGATTTATACTTGAAACGTGTCGTAGGTGCGATTGTTGATTTAAGGGAATGCTTAAAGTTAATTTCTCTTTTTCAATAAAAACTTTATAAAAAGTGATATTAATATCTCCTATCTTGGCTTTTTCAACAGCAATTATTTTACCCACGCCATGTTTAGGATACACCACATAATCTTTTATGTTGTATATTTTTTTTTCAGTAGGTTGTTTTGTAATTTTCTTAATTTTTACTTCATTATTTGATTTGTAAAGTTTTGATTTGTAAGGGACGTTCTTAGGATATTCATCAAGGGTAACTTTTCCCTTACTTATTTTTGTAGTTTTAGTTTTTATTTTTTTCTTAAATTGTTTTCTTTTTCTCTTTCGTCCCATAATTATCTTTAATCTCCTTTTCCTGGTTTATCGCTGAAATATTTTAATTTATCTTTTACACTTCTCCATTTTTCCTGATCTTTAGGAACATCGCTTTCTCTTTTTTTAGTAATATTTGGCCAAATTTCACTATGTTTTTTATTTAGATCAACCCATTTATTAGTTCCTTCGTTTGTATCTGGTTCGATGGCCTCAATAGGACATTCCGGTTCGCATACACCACAATCAATACATTCGTCAGGTTTTATGACAAGCATATTTTCACCTTCGTAAAAGCAGTCTACAGGGCATACTTCTACGCAATCCATCAATTTACATTTAATACATTTATCATTAACTATATAAGTCATAATCTATTTTGATAATCCATGAATTCTTGTTTTAATAATTCCGCTGTCTTTATCAGAAATATAAAGTAATCCACAAATACGTCGAACTAAATTAGTTTCATAATTATCGCTAGTTCCGTCTGAATATACAATTTTCCAAATTATTTCAATTACTTTTAGTCTAAATTCCATTGAATATTTTTTTACTTCCTTAGTAAATTCAACGATTTGATTTGATTCTTCTTCTTTTTTTTCAGCTACTTTCAATAATTTTTCGGCTTCATCTAAGCCTACTTTATTTAGCTCCATTATAGCTTTTATAATAATTTTTTTTTCGGGTTCAGAATAATTTTCATCTATTTTTGCTGCATGTATCAGTAAAGAAATGATCAAAATATTTTTATCAATTAAATTATTTTTTTTTTCTTTATTAAAAAATTTTTTTAACATTTATCTAAATCTTATTTCTGATAATTTATCAAAAGGACTGTTTTTGCTAATTTTTTCTTTCTTTTTTTTGATTTTATTTTTTTGAAGATTTGGCCTATAAGCAAAAAATTCATCTTTGTTATCTTTATTTTTTTGTCGTTTATATTCCATCAATTCTAGCAGTTTAAAGAAATTTTCTTTATTACATCCAATTAAATTGATCATATCTGAATCTACTTTAAATATATTGTTTTTGTTATTCAACATGATTTTTAAAAAAAGTCTTTCTAAAATATCCACCCTTACATAAAATTTTCCAAAATTTTCAAATCCACATATTAAAAGGAAGTTATTATTTTTTGCTAACTGATCTTTTAAAAAATTTAACCCAGATTTTGGAATAATATGTTTTGTATCTTCGGGAAAATATAATTTCCACAATTTTACTCTAAGTTCAACAGCGCTCGGTTTTAACATTCTAGGTAGAAAAATGTGGTATCTGCCAATTTTTATTCCTGCTTTTCTAAGATTCAATCTATCTTCTTTGGAAAGATTTTTTATCATGTCATGAACTGTCTTTCTTTTAATTACACCATTTTTTTCAAACAATTGATAAGAAAGAGCTCTGACATAATTGTTTTTAAATTTTGACCTACTTAAATTAACGAGGTCAGATAGTTCTGTTGAAATAAGTTTATTTAATTTTGTTTCTAAATTAATTTTTAATTTTTCTTTAGATTCATGATCAATGGCTTCATCGACCATAAGCTCAAGTTTTGGATTTAAATAATCTTTTCCTTTAGAAATATAAGCAATGGGGTTATCCATCCAATATATTTTATGATCATTATCTAATCTTAAAACTTCACTTTTAACTATTCTATTAACTCTTCTCATTAATTCAGGAGCTATAGCCTGTCGTGCTGCTTTTTTTAATGATTTTATATCAGTTTTTAGTGATCCAGATTTTAAATCTAAATCTAATCGCATTCCATTTAATCTGCCTATATATTGACCATCAATAATAACTTCATTTTCATTTTTAATTTCTGTGCCTAATATAATGTCCTGTTTTAAGCTTCTGGATAACATGCTAATCCTTTTATCTATAAAGCTTTTTGTAAGTTCTTCATGGAGTTTATCTGACAATTTGTCCTCAATATATTTAGTACGTTCAATCCAATAATCTGAGTTACTAGCCCAACCTTTTTTATTAGCAACATATGCCCATGTTCTAACATTTGAAATTCTATTAGCTAGAGTATCAATATTTCCATTATATTTATCCAAATATTCAAGTTGTCTTTTCATATAGTCATTTGTTACTTTTCCAAATTTTGATGTTAAAAATTCAAAAACTTTTTTTACAACCTCAGTATGATTTCCATAGGCTTTTTTTGAAAAATTAGGAATCTGGCAACATTCCCATAGTGTTTTTGTGAGATCTTTTGATAGTTTATTTTCTATATAGTTATTATTTTTTATTAAAAATTTTAGCACTTTCTCATCTTCGCAATCAGTAATTTTTTTTAAAAATTGATTATCTGTTTTTTTTTCAAGTGAAGAAATCAAACTATCCAAACTATCGAAATTAATTTTAGAATTTCTCCAATAAAGTAAATTAATTTTATTTAGTTCATGTTTTTCTAATTTTTCAATTTCGTCTGAAGATAACTGTCTACATTCACCAGTAACGCCAAAAGTTCCATCATTAATATGTCTACCTGCTCTACCTGCAATCTGCGCGATTTCACTCAAAGTTAGTTTTCTTGTTTTTTTTCCATCAAATTTTGTCAAATTAGTAAAACTTACATTATTAATATCCATATTGATTCCCATTCCAATGGCATCAGTTGCAACAAGAAAATTTGCATCTCCAGATTGATATAGTTCTACTTGTGAATTTCTAGTTTTTGGACTCAGGGAACCCATGATTATTGCAGCCCCTCCTTTTTGTCTCCTTACTAGTTCTGCTATTGCATAAACTTCATCCACTGAAAAAGCTATTAAAGCGGTTTTTGGATTTAAACGGGATATTTTTTTGTAACCACTATATGTTAGTTTTGAGTATCTATCTCGACTAACAAATTCAACGTTCTCTATAAGTGATGCTATTACAGATTTCATGGTATTGGAGCCAAGGAACATTGTAAGTTTATCCCCTCTTGAATTTAGTAATCTATCAGTAAAAATGTGACCTCTTTCGTGGTCAACACACATTTGTATTTCGTCTATTGCAACAAAATCTACCATCATGTCTTGAGGCATAGATTCCACAGTACAGATATAAAACATGGGTGATTTTGGAATTATTTTTTCTTCACCAGTAATAAGAGCCACTTTTTCTACTCCTACTTTTTTTATGCACTTATCAAAAATTTCCCTGGCAAGTAATCTTAAAGGAAAACCAATGATTCCACTTTTATAAGTGAGCATTGTTTCGACGGCTAAATGTGTTTTTCCTGTATTGGTAGGCCCCAGAACCGCAGTAATTTTTTTTACGTTGTTTTCCATAAATTGTGTTAAATTTTTATCAGCACACTATATTTAGATTTTCGATAGGAACAAATGATGATTAAAACGTGACCGAATCATCTAGATAAAAGTTCTCCTTTTAAATAATTGGAAATTAAGTTTAGCATAGTTTTAAAGAATTCTATATTAAATTTTTTGACATAATAGATTAATGAAAACATATCTTTGGAAAATTAATAAGGAAAAGTTAAATAACACAAACTTGGCTCTATATTCCAATTTTGTTAAAAAAAAATATAAAATTAGTTCAAGCAATGACTTTAATAAACTTTGGAAGTGGTCAGTCGACAATCCAAAATTTTTCTGGAAGTCAATTTGGGATTTTACAAAAGTAAAAGGAAAGCAAGGTAAAATTTTGCTTAAAGAATCTGACATTTTTTTTAAGAATAGATTTTTTCCAGACGCTAAATTAAATTATGCCAAAAATCTTTTAACAAAAAATAATGAAAAAAAATCAATAATATTTAAAAGTGAAAATGGATATAAAAATAGTTTATCATGGAAGAATCTCAATTTAAATGTTGCTCAAATTTCAAACTGGATGAAATCTAATGGAATAAAAAAAGGTGATCGAGTAGCTGCATATTTGCCCAATATACCTGAAACCGTGGTAGCATATATCAGTACTGCAGCTCTAGGGGGCGTATGGTCTTCTTGTTCACCAGACTTTGGTACGTCTGGGGTTATAGATAGATTTTCACAAATTAGTCCAAAAATATTATTTATAGGTGATAAATATTTTTATAATGGAAAAAAAATTAATATTATAGAGAGATTATCTGAGATTCTTTATAAAATACCCTCAATAAATAAAGTTGTAATAGTACCGTACCCAGGCACAGAATTTGAAAAGAAAAATAAGTTTAAAATTGACACATATTATTGGAATGAATTAATAAATTTAAAAAGTAAAAGTAAAATTCCATATGTATTTTCCAATTTTAATGATCCTTTAGCTATTCTTTATTCTAGTGGAACAACAGGAAAACCTAAATGTATTTGTCATGGAACAGGAGGTGTCTTACTTCAACACAATAAAGAATTACAAATACATTCTGATGTAAAAGATAACGATCGTGTGTTTTATTTTACCACTTGTGGGTGGATGATGTGGAATTGGTTGGTTGGTTCACTAGCGTCGGGAGCTACGATTTTACTTTTTGATGGTTTTCCTATGTACAAAAAAGATGATTTATTATTTGAATTTGCGAGTGAAGAAAAAGCAACTCTCTTTGGTATAAGTGCTAAATATATTGATTCATTAAGCAACAAAAAAATTGTACCTAAAAATAATTATAATCTTTCTAAATTAAAAACAATTTGTTCTACAGGCTCTCCTTTATCTAAAGATGGATTTAAATATATTTATGATAAAGTTAAGAAAGATGTTCATTTATCATCTATTTCGGGTGGAACAGATATTGTATCTTGTTTTGTGTTGGGAAATTTATTTCAGCCTGTTTATAGCGGAGAAATTCAAAACAGAGGCTTAGGTATGGATGTAGATATATTTAATGAAAAGGGTTTTTCAATTAAAAATACAAAAGGAGAGTTAGTTTGTAAAAAACCTTTTCCTTCAATGCCTATCAAATTTTGGAATGATGATGGAAATAAAAAATATAAAGCTGCGTACTTTGAGAAATATAAAAATGTTTGGCATCATGGTGACTTTGCTAAAATAACTAATAAAGGTGGTTTTATAATATTTGGTAGATCTGATACTACGCTAAATCCTGGTGGTGTAAGATTGGGTACAGCTGAAATATATAATGAAGTTGAAAAATTTAAGGAAATACAAGAGGCAATTGTTATTGGTCAGTCATGGAAAAATGATATTAGAATAATATTATTTGTAGTGCTTAATAAAGGATATAATTTAACTATTGAAATTAAGGAAAAAATTAAAAAAACAATCAGAATTAACGCATCACCTAGACACGTGCCCTCAAAAATAATTTCGATATTGGAGATTCCCAAAACAAAAAATGGAAAACTTGTAGAATTGGCTGTTAAACAAACTGTGGAAGGTGGGGTAATTAAAAACTTGGAAGCTTTGGCTAATCCAGATAGCTTGAAACAGTTTAAAAATATTAAAGAACTAAATGAATAAACTTATTAAAGATCAGATAGGTCAATTAAAGCCTTCAGCAACACTTGCAATAAATGAAGAATCCAATAGGCTAAAAAAAAAGGGAAAAAAAGTCTATAAGTTTGGCTTTGGGCAATCACCTTTTCCAATTCCAGAGTCTGTAGTTTCTACATTAAAAAATAATGCTAATAAAAATACTTATCTACCAATGCAGGGGCTTGAGGAATTAAGATCAGCAATAGCTAATTATTTAAATAAAAAAAATAATAATGATTTTAATAAAGAAGATATTGTAATTGGTCCAGGTACAAAAGAATTAATGTTTTTGACACAAATTATTTTTCAAGGTGAAGTATTACTTCCAGCCCCGAGCTGGGTTTCATATCAACCACAAGCATTTATTGCAAAAAATAAAGTTCACTGGATTCAAACTACTTCTAATTCTAATTGGTTTCCAACAGCAGAACAGCTCGAGGCTAAAATTAAAAGTATTAAAAGTAAAAACCTATTGCTTTTTATAAATTCTCCCAACAATCCCGCAGGTACAGTTTGTAAAAATTTGCAAGAAATAGCTGAAATTGCAAAAAAATATAAACTTATCATACTTTCCGATGAAATATATTCTGAACTTACTTTTTTTGATCAATACAAATCTATTTCTAATTTTTATCCTGAAGGCACTATAGTTAGCTCCGGCCTAAGTAAATGGTGTGGAGCAGGAGGATGGAGACTAGGTTTTTTTGCTATACCAAATCAACTTAGAGAGTTAAAAAATAGTTTAAAAATATTGTGCAGCGAGTCTTTTACCTCGGTGAGCGCACCAATCCAATATGCTGCAGTGGAAGCATACAAAGGTAATCACTCAAATTATTTGAATGCTGTGAAAACAATATTATCTTTTACAGGTAACTATGTTTATGAAAATTTAAAATCTAATGTAATAAATGTTATAAAACCTGGAGGTGGTTTTTATTTATTTCCAGAATTTACTAATGTTAAATTTTCTTCATCATCAGAAATGTGTAAGGATATTTTGAATAAAACAGGAGTAGCGCTACTTCCAGGTAGTGATTTTGGATTGGATAGTAAGAAAATGTTTGCTAGATTGAGTTTTACAGATTTTAATGGAGTCAATTTTTTAAGACATACTTTGGGTAGAAAAAAGCTAGATGATGCTGATCTAAGAAAAAATGCACCAAATATAGTTGATGGTATCTCTGCAATAAAAGATTGGGCAAATTCATTTTAGAATCATTTAAAAATTGATATCTTAAGAAATTAAGTTTTAATTTTAACAATCAAAAGGGGAAAACAAATGAGAAAATTTATTTCCACTATTGCAGGAGCTCTTATGATATTTGCTATGTCTGCGCCTATAACGACAGTAGCAAAATCAGCAGAGTTTTTTTCAATAGGAACAGGCGGACCTACAGGAGTTTATTTTCAAGTAGGTAATGCAATTTGTAAAATGGTTGCAAAAATTCAATCTGCAGAACACGGTAGAAAAAAAGGTACTGATAAGGCCTATCGTTGTTCAGCACCATCAACAGGAGGATCTACTTACAATATTGGACAAATAATGGAAGGTGAACTTCAATTTGGTGTAGCGCAGTCTGACTGGCAATACCATGCATATAATGGAACAAAGCCAGACAAGGTAAAACCATTTGATGGTTTAAGAGCGGTATTTTCTGCTCATCCAGAGCCATTCCAAATTATTGCTCGTAAGGGTTCTAAAATAAAAAATTGGGATTCTTTACAAGGCAAAAAAGTAAATATTGGAAATCCAGGATCTGGTCAAAGAGGAACTTTTGAAGTTCTTATGGAATCTCATGGTGTAGACACTAGTTTTTTTGGTGGCACATCTGAGCTAACATCATCAGAACAATCAGGAGCTCTTTGTGATAAGAAAATTGATGCATTTGGTTACACGGTAGGTGTTCCTAATGCTGGAGTTGCGCAATCTACAGATGGATGTGGAGCATATATAATTGATTTACAGACAGATGCTGTAAAAAAATTAGTTGCTGACAATCCTTTTTATGCTTTTGCAACCATTCCAAAAGGTACTTATAAAACATCTAAAAAAGATGTGACTACTTTTGGTGTAATGGCGTCGGTAGTTACTAGCGCTAATGTTCCAGATGAATTGGTCTATGCTGTGGTCAAAGCAGTTTTTGAAAATCTTGATGATTTCAAGAAACAGCACCCGGCATTTGCAAATCTTGATCCAAAGAAAATGATCGTAGATGGTTTATCTGCACCATTACATCCTGGAGCAGTTAAATATTATAAAGAAAAAGGCTTAATGTAAGCTTTAAAAATTAAAGGCCCAGTTGATTAACTGGGCCTTTTTTTTTATCCTTCTTTAATGAGTGTTGATCAAAAAAACAATAATCAATCTGATCTTCTTGAAAAATTTGATGAAGAGAGTGGAGTTAAAAAAAATCTTCAGGGGTGGAATTTAAAACTAATTGCTGCGGTTGCTATTACGTGGTCTTTATTTCAGCTTTGGTATGCTTCTCCATTACCTTATATTTTAGATTTTGGTAAAATTATTGATGTTCCAGCGAGAGCAATTCATTTAGCTTTTGGGATGAGTTTGTGTTTTTTGATTTATCCAATTTTTAAATCTAAAAAGAAATCTAAAATATCAATTTTAGATTTTGGACTTGCTTTCATATCTATTTTTGCAACCTTATATATTTTTTTAGATTATGAGGGCTTAGTTTATCGGCAAGGAATTTTGGCAAAAATTCAATTAGGATCAATAACTGTGCCTTATGAATTAATAATTGGAGCCTTAGGAATTTTTTTATTGTTAGAAGCAACAAGAAGAGCCATAGGTATTCCCTTAGTGACAATTGCAACAATATTTTTACTTTTTTCAATTTTTGGACAATCAATGCCGGATCTTATTTCACATCAAGGTCTATCTATTAAAAGATTAGTCGGATATCATTGGTTTGGTGGAGAGGCCATTTTTGGCATTCCCATAAGTGTTTCTGTAAGTTTTATTTTCTTGTTCGTGTTATTCGGAGCTATTCTTGATACTGCAGGAGGAGGAAAATATTTTCTAAATTTAGCGTTTGCTTTAGTCGGAAAGATGAGGGGCGGACCAGCCAAAGCAGCAATTCTTGCATCGGGATTGACCGGTTTAATTTCTGGATCGTCTGTTGCAAACACAGTAACAACGGGCACTTTTACAATTCCTATTATGAAAAGAAGTGGTCTACCAGCAGTAAAGGCAGGCGCGGTTGAGGTTGCTGCATCAGTAAATGGACAAATAATGCCACCTATTATGGGCGCCGCCGCATTTGTTATGGCAGAACTTTTGGGCATTTCATACTTTACAGTAATTACTCATGCTTTTTTGCCAGCAGTTATATCTTACATTGCTTTATTTTATATATCACATCTTGAATCCGTGAAATTAAATATTAAAGGGCTATCGGAGAGCGAAATACCTCCACTTAAAAAAACCTTTTTGGGTGGTATTCATTATTTAATTCCAATATTTATTTTAATTTATCTTCTTTTAGTTGAAAGATGGACAGCGGCATCAGCGGTATTTTATTCAATACTTTCTTTGATGGTCATTATTTTAGTTCGTGAATTTCTTGCAGCAAAAAAAAAAAATTTGAATCCATTTGACGGGTTAAAATTAGGCATTAACGCAATAATTGCTGGTTTAGAAAAAGGTGCAATTAATATGATTAGTGTTGCAATAGCAATTGCAACAGCAGGTATTATTGTGGGTGCAGTAGCTTCTACAGGTTTAAGCAATAATTTAATTATAATTGTTGAGGCAATTTCTGGAGGCAATATAATTATACTGTTAACTCTTACAGCAATTCTTTGTGTTATTCTTGGAATGGGGTTACCCACAACAGCAAATTATCTTGTTGTCGCTGCACTGATGTCACATGTTGTTGTTGAGGTGGCTGGTGCATCTGGATATATTTTTCCATTAATAGCAATTCACTTATACGTTTTTTATTATGGTTTAATGGCTGACATTACTCCACCGGTGGGTTTGGCATCCTACGCTGCGGCAGCAATTTCTAGAGCTGATCCAATCAGAACAGGTATTCAAGCTTTTTGGTACAGTTTAAGAACTGGAATTTTGCCGATAGTTTTTATTTTCAATAATGAACTTCTGCTTATAGGAATTACAAGTGTCTGGCACGGTTTAATAGTAATAATAACATCATTGATTGCGATACTTGTTTTTACTGCAGCAACTCAAGGCTGGTTTATAAACAAAATGAAATGGCATGAAATAATAATATTTCTTGTAATATCAATGGCATTGTTCAGACCAGATTATGTACTAGATAAATTTTATCCAAAATATCAATATTCTCAATTACAAATAACAAATTTAGAAATGGTAACTTTAAAACCAAGTCATGATGTTCATATCAAAATAACAAGAAGAACAGAATATGGGGATAGATATAAACTTTTTGTTATTAAAAAAGGGAGTTACGATAGAAATTATTCACTAGAGGATTATGGTATTAAAATTATTAATGAAGAAGACAGAATGACAATAGACACAATTCAATGGAATAGTCTTGCTAAAAAATCAGGAATCGAAATAGGCGATGTGATTAGTGAATTTAAAATTGAAAATTTAGATCGACCTGATAAGAGTATAGTCTATCCATTTGCTTTATTATTTTTGTTTTGTTTTGGTTATTTGAACTATAAAAGAGAAAAATAATTTAATTATGAAAAAAAAAGTTATTCAGGGGCGCTGGTATAAAATTAATAAAAAAATAAAAAAAAAAATTAGAGCAAAATATCACAGGATTAAAGACTGGAGGATGGATCCCAAAGGTTATTTTTTAATTGCAGTAGATAAAAAAAAAAAATTTATTAAAGTTGGATATTGTAAATTTTCAAAACTAAAAAAGACCCAAGTTCATAATATGGTTGCAGAAATAAAAGGAAAGACTGCAATAGAGATAGTTAATACTTTAGTTAGAGAAAAATTTATTTCAACTTTGCAACATGCGGCAGACATGGGGATCGAACTTCACAAAGCTGAAATGTCCTTAAAATATGGTTTGAAGTATATACAAGATAAAGAAATAAAAATAAGAGTTTAGCCACCCGGTCCGATCCCAGATAATTTTTTATTTAATATTTTCCATACTCCAGAAGCCGTAGCAACAATTTTTTTTTCTGCTTTTAATTCACATGTCAAAAAAATCATAGATTTAGTTTTTTTTTGAATTTTTGTATTTCCAATTAATTCCTGCTCCAAATGAACAGGAGAAATAAATTTTAATTCTAATGAAATAGTTACGCATGGACAGTTATCAGCAGATCTGTGTGCTGCAGTACCCGCTCCAGCATCAACCAAAGCAGCTATAAAACCTCCATGGGTAATTCCTGCAGCGTTGAGATGATTTTTGTTAATTGTTGCCTTGAATTCATACTCATCTTTAGAAATAGTTTTGAATAAAACACCACCATTATGTTTCATGAAACCTGGCTTAAGACTTATTTGTTCAAATTCTTTACTCATAAATTTATTAAAATATTAAAGTTAAAATTAATACAAATATTGTAATTAAAACAAAGAAATATATTATTGCTTTTTGCAAAGTCATTTTTTTTTCTTTTTTTCTCTTTTTAACTTTCTTTTCTCTTTTAAACTAAGTTGTGCTTTTTTCATTACACTTGAATCTTTAAACGATTTTCCACTATACCTTTTTGACATAACAATTTTTTGGCGCGCCTGCTAGGAGTCGAACCCAGAACCTCCTGGTCCGTAGCCAAGCGCTCTATCCAATTGAGCTACAGGCGCTCAAGGTTTTATTATCAAAGAATAAGTCCTATTTGAAGCGGCATTCTTCGTAATTTTTTTTGTAAAGCTAATATTGTATGTTGTTATTGATCGAATTTATTTTATCATTTAACAAAGCAGGTAAATTATGAGTTTTGAACAAAAAAATGTAGTAATTATTTCTGCGGTACGAACCGCAATCGGAACGTTTCGTGGTTCTTTAAAAGATTTACAAGCACATGAACTCGGATCTGTTGTGATAAAAGAAGCTTTAAAGAAATCAAATTTGCATACAAAAGATGTTGATGAATTAGTCATGGGGCAAGTATTAACTGGAGGTGCTGGGCAAAACCCAGCAAGACAAGCAGCCATTGGCGCCGGTCTACCAATTGAAAAAACTGCCTATACTATAAACCAAGTTTGTGGTTCAGGATTAAGATCAGTTGCTGCCGGATATCAAGCAATTAAATCCAATGATTCAAATATTGTTATTGCAGGAGGTCAGGAAAGCATGTCAAACGCACCTCATGTAATTAATTTTCGTGATAATCAAAAATTGGAAGAAACAAACCTTATCGATACAATGATCAAAGATGGTCTTTGGGATGCATTTAACGGTTATCATATGGGAGTAACTGCTGAAAATGTAGCTAACAAATGGAAAATTAGTAGGAAAGAACAAGATGATTTTGCCCTTTTATCACAGAATAAATTTGAAAAAGCACAAAAAGAAGGAAAATTTAAAAACGAAATAGTTTCAGTAGTTTTAAAATCAAAAAATGTTAAAAATAATTTTTTCGGAGTAGATGAACACCCTAGGGTGGGCATGACGCTAGAACGACTTACAAAATTAAAACCTTCTTTTAAAAATAATGGAACTGTTACACCTGGTAACGCTTCAGGAATTAACGATGGAGCAGCCGCTATAGTTTTAATGAATGAGATTGAGGCTAAAAAAAGAAATTTAAAACCATTAGCTAAAATTATTTCATGGGCTACATGCGGAGTAGATCCATCTTTAATGGGCTCCGGTCCAATTCCTGCATCAAAAATGGCTTTAAAAAAAGCTGGTTGGAAAATAGAAGATTTGGATTTAATCGAATCTAACGAGGCATTTGCGGCTCAAAGCTTAGCAGTAATAAAAGATTTAAGAATTCCTGCGGATAAGGTAAATGTCAATGGAGGAGCTATTGCTATAGGGCACCCTATAGGAGCATCTGGTACAAGAATTCTTGTGACACTTTTACATGAAATGGGTAGACGGGATTCTAAAAAAGGTTTAGCAACACTATGCATAGGGGGAGGAATGGGGATAGCAATGTGTATTGAACGCGATTCTTAATTTTTCTTCAAATACTTTTTCAAAATTATTTTTTGTACCCAAAATTTCCCATCTAAATTTTTATATCTAGATTCGAATAATTTTCCTAAGTTTTCTAAAATTAAAGTCATGCCTTTAGTGTGAATATTTACATGGCTGAAAAAGGATTAAATTGTGGTATAAATAAAACATCAAATATGACTAGAAAAATAACTGTTCCAGATATTGGTGATTTTGAAAATGTTGAAATTATCGAAATTTTAGTTAAATCGGGAGATGTAATTAAAAAAAATGATCCTATTGTTACATTAGAAAGTGATAAATCTAGTGTAGAAGTTCCTTCACCATTTTCTGGAAAAATCACTTCTTTAGAAGTTAAAATGGGTAATAAAGTTTCAAAAGGATCTATTCTGGCAGTTATTGAAAGTGAAGAAGAGACCAAAAATTTTTCAAAACCAATAAATGAAAAAAATAAAAAAACAGAAACTTTAATATTAAAAAAAGAAATTTTTAAAAAAGAAGAAATTTTACCAGAAACAGAAAAAATTATTAAAGAAGCAGAGTCAGCCGTAGTTGAAAAACCTACAAAAGAGAAGAAGAAAAAGATTTACGCTCGCCCCAATGCTTCAGATATTGATCCTATAGAAACGCAAGAATGGCTAGATTCATTAACTGCAGTAATTAATAAAGATGGATCAGATCGTGCCCATTACTTGCTTAAGAAATTAATTGATGAAACTTATAAAGAAGGCTCTAATAAACCATTAACTCGTGTTACTCCTTATATCAATACTATTACCCCAGAGAATGAAATTAAATCTCCTGGGGATCAAAATATTGAAAGAAAAATAAGATCATTGATTAGATGGAATGCTGCAGCAATGGTTGTAAAAGCAAACAAAAAAAACGCAGAATTAGGTGGTCATATAGGAACATTTGCTTCTGCAGCTACACTTTATGATGTGGGCATGAATCATTTTTGGAGAGCAAAAAACAATAAATTTGGTGGAGATTTAATTTATTTTCAAGGACATAGTGCACCAGGAATGTATGCCCGCGCTTATTTGGAGGGAAGAATTACGGAGAATCAATTGAATAATTTTAGACAGGAAGTTGATGGAAAAGGTCTTTCATCTTATCCGCATCCTTGGCTCATGCCAAAATTTTGGCAGTTTCCAATTGTGTCGATGGGGCTCGGTCCAATTATGTCAATATATCAAGCCAGGTTTACCAAATATTTAATTAATAGAGGCTTGTTAAAAGATGAAGGTAGAAAAATTTGGACATTTTTAGGAGACGGAGAAACTGATGAACCAGAATCACTAGGTGCAATCGGATTAGCTGCGCGTGAAAAATTAGATAATTTAATATTTGTTGTTAATTGCAATTTGCAAAGATTAGATGGGCCAGTCAGAGGCAATGGAAAAATTATTCAAGAACTTGAAGGTATTTTCAGAGGAGCAGGGTGGAACGTAATAAAAGTTATTTGGGGATCTTATTGGGACCCTTTGTTAGCAAAAGATAAAAATGGTTTGTTAGTAAAGAGAATGAACGAATGTCTTGATGGAGAATATCAAGCTTTTAAAGCTAAAGGTGGAGCTTATGTTAGAGAAAAATTTTTTGGAAAGTATCCAGAACTAAAAAATTTAGTTTCAACAATGACAGATAGAGATATATGGAAACTTAATAGAGGTGGTCATGATCCACATAAAGTTTATGCTGCTTATGACGCAGCAATGAAGACCAAAGATCAGCCAACGGTGATTTTAGCTAAGACTATAAAAGGTTACGGCATGGGAAAATCTGGAGAAAGTATAAATATAACACATCAACAAAAAAAATTAGGAGAAGAAGATTTGCTTTATTATAGAGATCGTTTTGATATTCCTCTTACTAACAAACAAGTAAGAAATATAGAGTTTTATAAACCTGACGAAAAATCAGAAGAAATAAAATATATTAAAGAAAGGCGAATGAAACTAGGAGGCAATTTACCAGAGCGAACTTCTTACGCAAAACAAATTAAAAAACCATCAAAAGATATTTTTGAAAATATGCTTAAATCATCGTCTGATCGAGAAATGTCAACGACCATGGCTCTTGTGAGAATGTTAACAAATTTGTTGAGAGATAAAAATATTGCTCCCAGATTAGTGCCAATTATTCCCGATGAGGCAAGAACTTTTGGGATGGAAGGATTTTTTCAAAAAATTGGAATTTATGCACATGAAGGTCAAAAATATGAGCCCGTAGATTCAGAACAATTGAGCTCTTATAAAGAAGATAAAAAAGGACAAGTATTGGAAGAAGGAATAACCGAGTCTGGAGCAATGTCGTCCTGGATTGCTGCAGGAACAGCTTATACTAATCATGATCTTGAAATGATACCGATTTATATGTTTTATTCCATGTTTGGTTTTCAAAGAGTGATGGATCTTGCTTGGGCTGCAGGAGACTCTCAGGCAAGAGGTTTTCTTATAGGAGCCACATCGGGGAGAACTACTTTAGCTGGTGAGGGATTACAACATCAGGATGGCCATAGTCACTTGCTAGCTTCAACAATTCCAAATTGTATAAGCTATGATCCAACTTTTGCATACGAACTTGCTATTATTTTAAGGGAAGGATTACGAAGAATGCATGATAATCAAGAAAATGTTTTCTATTACATAACTGTTATGAATGAAAATTATAAACATCCTAAAATTCCACAAGATTCAGAAAAAGGAATACTTAAGGGTATGTATTTATTTAAAGAATTTAATAATAAGGGAAAAATTAAAATACAATTATTAGGATGTGGAGCAATATTACGAGAAATGTTAGGAGCTGCTGAAATTTTAAGCAAAAACTATGGCGTTGATAGTGATGTTTGGAGTGTAACAAGTTTTAATGAATTAAGAAGAGATGGGATGGAAACAGAGCGAAGAAATCTTCTTAATCCTGGTCAAAAACCAGAAAAATCATATGTACAAAAGTGTTTAGATAAAAGGGATGGACCAGTTATAGCAGCTTCGGATTATATAAGAACTTATGCAGATCAAATTAGACCATATCTTTCTAAATCATTTTATTCTTTCGGTACAGATGGGTATGGAAGAAGTGATAGCAGAAAAAAATTAAGGAAATTCTTTGAAGTTGATAAAGAGCATATTGTGACTTACACTTTAAGTGCATTAGCTAAAGAGCAGCTTATTTCTTCAAAGCATGCTGAAAAGGCTATGAAAAAATATAATATTGATAAAAATAAGCCCATTCCTACAGAGTTATAAATATAAACATGTCAGATAAAAAAGAAATAATTAGCGCAAGTCCAAAAGTAAGAAAATTAGCAAGAGAATTTGGTGCTGATATATATCAAATTAAAGGTTCGCAGAGAGAAGGAAGAGTTTCTGAAGAAGACGTAAAGTCTTTCATAAAAGAATCAATTTCTAGAAGAGCTGAAAAAAAACAAATAGTAGCAACACAACAGTATAATCATTCCGAATTTGGAGAAATTGAAACAAAATCTATTCCCAGAATTAAAAAAATTGCTGGTCCTCACCTAGAAAAATCTTGGCACGAAATTCCACACGTTACACAGCATGATGAAGCTGATATCACTGAGATGGAAAAATTTAGAAAATCTTTAAGAGATTTATACACAGGCGAAAAACTTTCAATTACTCCGCTAGCATTTATCATTAGGGCTGTAGTGAAAGGATTAAAAGATTATCCCAATTTTAATTCATCGCTTGATCAAAAAAAAGAAAAACTTATCTATAAGAAGTATTTTCATATTGGAATTGCAGTTGACACTCCGCACGGACTTATGGTTCCAAAGATTAGGAATGCAGACCAAAAAGATATAACCGAACTGGGTAAAGAACTAAAAAAAATTACGAAGCTTTGTAATGAGCTTAAAATTGACAAAAAAGAATTTTTTGGTGGCTCAATAACAATTTCAAGTCTAGGAAGTATTGGTGGCAGTTTTTTCACACCAATTATTAATCAACCAGAAGTAGCCATTCTAGGTATAGGGAAAGCGGAAAATAAGCAAATATTTATGGGGGATAAATATGAAAATAGGATCATGCTTCCATTATCTTTGTCTTACGACCATAGAGTGATTGATGGAGCCGAAGGTGCTCGTTTTTGTGCACATTTGAAAGAAAGTCTTGGAAAAGATTTTGCCTACAAATTAGCGGTATAGTTTTTACTTTATGAAAAAAATTATATCGTTTATTTGCTTGGTATTTTGCACCTTAATTTGGGGAACAGCTTTTATAGCTCAAGCTACGGGCATGGACAATATAGGCCCCTTCACTTTTAATGCAGCTAGATTTTTTGTAGGCTTTTTAGCAGTAGCACCTTTTGTTTTTTTCTTTGAAAGAAAAAGGATAAATAAAGAAATTAAAAATAAGACAAATCAATTCTTTAAACTTATATTTCCTGTTGGGTTTTTTTTATTTTTAGGATGTATCTTTCAACAAGTTTCTTTACTTTATACTGATGTTGCAAACTCTGCATTTTTTACTATTTTTTATGTACTATTGGTTCCACTAATTGCATATTTTTTATTTTCTGAAAAAATACATTGGTCAGTATGGCCATCAGTATTAGCTTGTGTAGTTGGAGGTTATTTATTAAGCGATATTAGCAATGCTAATATTCGATTTGGTGATACCCTAGTATTGATCGGTGCTTTATTTTGGGCATTACATATTATTTATATAGGAAAAATAATAAATAAATTTGATCTACCCTTTTTTATTGCATTAATACAAAATTTAGTTGTATCAGCTTTATCTTTCATATTAGTAATAATGTTCGAAGAGTTTAATTTTTCTAAAATTAAATTAGAAACCGTTGAAATTTTATATGCTGGAATTTTATCAGGTGGAGCAGCATTTGCTTTACAACTTTTTGGCCAAAGAAATATTTCGGCAGCTCCAGCCGCAATTGTAATGTCGTTGGAGGGAGTGGTTGCAGCGATTTCAGCATGGATAATTTTAAATCAAATATTAGGTATGAATAATATTATTGGATGTTCGTTTATCTTGGGGGGCATCTTGTTATCACAACTTGCTCCAATTTATAAAAAAAATTATAGGTAAACTATTCCTAGAATAAATAATGATAAGATTATCCTATAAATTATAAATATATTTAGGCTAAATTTTTTAATAAAATTAAAAAAAATTGCAATTGTTATATATGAAAAAATGAAAGAAAATATTACAGCAATAATTGCTAAAAAATTTAGATCAGCACTTCCTTCTTTATAAATATTATAAATTCCTATAATACTTGCTGCAGTCAAAGTTGGGATTGATAAAAAGAACGAGATTTTTGCAGAATCAAATCTATTAAAACCCAACATCCTGCCTGAAGTTATAGTAATACCTGATCTGCTAACTCCAGGTATTAATGCTAATACTTGAAATATACCAATAAAAATAGCAGATTTATTAGTAAATTCTGTATCTATTTTTTTTGTAACTTTTGATTTATCACTTATATACAAAAGTATTCCAAATATTAAACTCATCCATCCAATAACTTCGAGGTTTCTTAAATGATCAATTAATTTTGTTTGATAAAGTATGTATCCAACGGGAATTATTGGAATAGTTCCCACAAGTATTTTTATTAAAAAATTTTTATTTTTAATAAAATTAAATAAATCATTTCTAAAGTAAACTACGATTGCTATCAGTGAGCCCAAATGTAAACAAATATCAATCAGTAAGCTTTGATTTGTAAAAGCATAATATTTTGAAACTAAAACTAAATGTGCCGCTGAACTAACAGGTAAGAATTCTGAAATACCTTGAATAGCTGAGAGTATTAAAATTTCAACAGAAGAAAGCATAAAAAACTAGTATTGCATAACAGACATGCATTATAAATTACTATTTTATTGGATTTTTTAAATTTTAGGTAAGTAGTATTGTCCTAAAAGTGCTTTTAGTGGCATTTATATTGTTATAAAAAGTAGAAATATGGAGACAAAATATGTCTGAAAAAATGCTTAAATTTGTGGACATCGATATGAATATGCCCGCAAAGAGGACTAGCGATTTAAGAACTAAAGATTTTAAAGAAATATATAATCGATTCGTTAATGATAAAGCCAAGGAGCAATCCAGTAGATGTTCGCAATGCGGAGTCCCCTTTTGTCAAATTCACTGTCCTTTGCATAATAACATTCCTGACTGGTTAAAGCTAACTGCTGAAGGCAGGCTTCAGGAGGCTCATGAATTAGCGCAAAGCACAAATAATATGCCAGAGATTTGTGGAAGTATTTGTCCGCAGGATCGTTTATGTGAAGGCAATTGTGTAATAGAGAAAGCAGGACATGGTACTGTAACAATCGGATCAGTCGAAAAATATATAACGGATACTGCGTGGGAAAAAGGATGGATTAAACCAATAAAAGTTATCCGAGAAATAAATCAGTCTGTTGGTATTATAGGTGCAGGACCTGCTGGATTATCTTGTGCAGAAGAATTAAGAAAATTGGGATATAAAATAACTATTTATGACCGATACGATCGACCAGGCGGACTTTTGATTTATGGAATACCAAATTTTAAATTAGAAAAGTCTAGTGTTGAAAGAAGAACAAAACTTTTAAAAGAAAGTGGAATAAAATTTAAACAAGATTTTGAAGTTGGGAAAGATATATCTTTAGGTGAATTAAGAAAAAAACATGATGCTATACTTGTATCAACAGGCGTTTATAAACCTCGAGAAATTAATTTGGAAGGCTCAGACTTAAAAAATATTTTTTCAGCTATGGAATTTTTAACTGCATCAAACCGTAAAGGTCTTGGAGATAAAGTCAAAGATTTTGACAACGGAATACTTAATGCTGAAAACAAAGATGTTATTATAATTGGTGGAGGCGATACGGGAATGGATTGCGTTAGAACAGCAGTTAGGCAAGGTGCAAGATCAGTCAAGTGCTTATACAGAAGAGACAGAGAGAATATGCCTGGTTCTGCACGAGAAGTATATAATGCACAAGAAGAGGGAGTTGAATTTATATGGTTATCGAATCCAAAAAAATTTATTGGGATATCACAAATTTCTTCAGTGTTAGTTGAAAGAATGAAACTTAGCGAAACAGATACATCTGGAAGAAAAAAATCTGAACCACTTCCAGATTCTGAATTTGAAATGAAAGCAGACATGGTAATTAAAGCTTTAGGTTTTGATCCTGAAAATTTACCAAAATTATTTAATTCTCCGGATTTATCTATTTCCAATTGGGGAACTATAAAGATCAATCTAAAGACTATGGAAACTAATCTACCAGGGGTATTTGCTGCAGGAGATATAGTTAGAGGAGCGTCTTTAGTTGTTTGGGCAATTAGAGATGGTAGAGAAGCAGCAATATCAATAAAAAAATATTTAGAACAAAAGTTAAATAAAAGCGATAAGGCAGCATGAGTATAAATATTTATAAAAAAAATTTAAAAAAATTAATCAATTCAAACGCATATTATCCAAGTCTTGAACATGATGCTTGTGGAGTTGGTCTTGTGGCTTCAACAGAAGGAAAAAAATCAAGAAAAATAGTTGAGTTTGGAATACAAGCATTAAAAGCAGTCTGGCATCGTGGAGCAGTAGATGCTGACGGTAAGACTGGAGACGGAGCTGGGATTAATATTGAAATTTCAAAAGATTTTTTTAAAGAAAGGATTGAGAATTATGGTCGTAAATACGATGGTGGAGAAATTTGTGTAGGAATGATTTTTTTGCCCCGCAATGATTATAGTTCGCAGGAAAAATGTAAGACGTTAATTGAAACAGAGCTTTTAAAAAAAAATTATTATATTTATAGATGGCGACAGGTTCCAATCAATGCCAGCGTGCTTGGTTCTAAAGCCGAAAATAACCGACCTGAGATTGCACAGGTAATTTTTAAGTCAAACAATAAAAATTTAATAGGCGAGGAACTAGAAAGAGATTTATTTTCTGTCAGGAAAAAAATTGAAAAAAAATCTAATATATTACAAATAAAAGATTTTTATATTTGTTCCTTTAGTTCACGTTCTGTTATTTACAAAGGAATGTTTTTAGCCGAGGCATTATCAGAATTTTATCCTGATTTGATGGACAAACGATTTATTTCAAGATTTGCAATTTTTCATCAAAGATATTCAACCAATACCTTTCCAAGTTGGGATTTGGCCCAGCCATTTAGAACATTAGCTCATAATGGAGAGATTAATACGCTTAAAGGAAATATAAATTGGATGAAAATTCACGAGCAAGATATGAAAAGTGAATTTTTTGATGACATTGAATCATTAAAACCAGTTATTACTCCAGGTAATTCAGATTCGGCTGCCCTTGATAATGTTTTTGAACTACTGGTTAGATCAGGAAAATCTATTCCATTAGCAAAACTCATGCTTATTCCGGATGCATGGTCAAAAAGAAGAAAAACAATTCCAAAAGCCCATCAGCATCTATTTAATTTTTTAAATAGCACAATTGAACCTTGGGATGGACCCGCGGCCATAGCTGCTACAGATGGAAAATGGGTTATTGCAGCAACAGATAGAAATGGACTTCGTCCATTACGCTATACAATATCTGCAGACAAACTTTTATTTGCTGGATCTGAAACTGGAATGATACCAATACCAAATGAAAAAGTAGTTTCTAAGGGAAGACTTGGACCAGGACAAATTATTGCTATTAAGTTAGATCAAGGTAAGGTTTTTGATAGCAAAAGTATCAAGGATCATATTTCAAAAGATTATAAAAAATATAATAAACAAATCATTGATCTTGATAAAAAATTTAGCACTTCAAAGGAAAAGTTTATTTATTCTGGTGATGAATTAAGACGTAGACAATATTTAGCCGGAATAAATATTGAAGACCTAGAACTAATTTTACATCCAATGGTAGAAGAGGAAAAGGAAGCTATTGGTTCTATGGGTGATGATACGCCTCCAGCAGTATTATCTGAAAAATATAGACCTTTATCACATTTTTTTAGGCAAAACTTTAGTCAAGTTACAAATCCCCCGATAGATTCATTAAGAGAAAATGAAGTTATGAGTCTGAAAACTCGTTTTGGAAATCTAGGAAATATTCTTGATTTTGAAAATTTAACCAAAGATAATATTTATGTATTGGAAAGTCCAATTTTATCTAACGTTCAATTTAAAAAATTTGAAATTTTTTTTAAAAATAATTTAAGAGTTTTGGACTGTACATTTGATATACAAAAGAGTTTAAAAGAAAGATTAGATCAAATAAGTTCCGAAGCTAAGATTGCTGTGCTGGAGGGATGCAAACATTTAATTTTGAGTGATAAAAAAATTTCTGAAGAAAAAGCAGCAATACCAATGATCCTTGCATTTGGTGCAATAAATTCAAAGTTAACAAATTTAGGCATAAGAGGTTTTGTTTCTATTAATGTTCAGACAGGAGAAGTTCTCGATACACATTCTTTTGCAGTTTTATTAGGAATCGGAGCAACTACCATTAACCCTTATTTAGTTTTTGATTCAATTTATCAAAGATATGAAAAAAAACTATTTGGGAAGTTTAGCTATGAGGAATGTGTGGAACGGTACATTAAATCTTTAGATAAAGGTTTATTAAAAATTATGTCTAAAATGGGCATTTCTGTTTTAAGCTCTTATAGAGGGGGATGTAATTTTGAAACTGTAGGATTAAGCAGAGCAATTGTAGCTGAATATTTTCCTGGAATGATATCTAGAATATCGGGCATAGGTATTTTTGGAATTGAAAAAAAAATAAAAAAATTACACAAAAAAGCTTTTCAAAAAAATGTATCAATTCTTCCAATTGGAGGAATTTATAAATATAGAAAAAACGGTGAAAATCATCAATACCAGGGTCATTTAATTCATATGTTGCAACATGCCGTAACTAATAATTCATATGAGACATATAAAAAATATACGCAAGGGATTTATAATTTACCCAGAATTAATTTAAGAGATCTTTTGGCTTTTAAAAATTTAGGTAAACGCATCGATATTAATGATGTTGAATCGACAGACAATCTAAGAAAAAGGTTTGGAAGCGGGAGCATGTCTCACGGAGCTTTATAAGCAGAAGCTCATGAAACTTTAGCTATTGCGATGAATAGGATTGGAGCTGCTTCTTGCAGCGGAGAAGGAGGTGAAGATCCAAAAAGATTTATTAAAATGAAAAATGGTGATAGTGCTAACTCAAGAATAAAACAGATCGCTTCGGCTAGATTTGGAGTTACTATTGAGTATTTAAATAATTGTAATGAAATTGAAATAAAAATTGCCCAGGGGGCTAAACCTGGAGAAGGTGGCCAATTACCTGGTTTTAAAGTTTCAAAAGAAATTGCAAAATTAAGATACTCGACGCCAGGAGTCACTTTAATATCACCTCCACCACACCATGATATTTATTCTATAGAAGATTTAGCACAGCTTATTTATGATCTTAAACAAACCAATCCTAAGGCAAGAGTAGGTGTTAAGTTAGTAGCATCAACTGGTGTTGGTACAATCGCAGCTGGCGTTGCAAAGGCAAAAGCTGATGTCATTTTAATTTCTGGACACTCAGGTGGTACTGGCGCGAGTCCACAGACAAGTATAAAACATGTAGGAATTCCTTGGGAAATGGGACTTACTGAAGCAAACCAAATTTTAACATTAAATGGTCTTAGACACCAAATTACCCTGAGGACTGATGGAGGTATAAAAACAGGTAGAGACGTAGTGATTGCGGCTATGATGGGAGCCGAAGAATTTGGAATTGGTACTACTTCACTAGTAGCTATGGGTTGTATAATGGTACGTCAATGCCATTCCAATACTTGTCCAGTAGGTGTTTGTACTCAAGATTTAAACTTAATAAAGAAATTTACAGGAACTCCTGAAAAAGTTGTTAATTTATTTACCTTTATTGCCAAGGAAGTTAGAGAAATTCTTGCAGAGCTAGGATTTAAAAATTTGAACGAAATTATTGGACGAACTGATCTTTTAAAACAAGTAAGTCTAGGTACATCTGATTTAGACGATTTGGATCTTAATCCATTATTAGTTCAAGCAGATCCAGGAGAAAATACAAGATATTGTACATCCAATTTAATAAATGAAGTTCCCTCAGCACTTGATGAAAAAATTTACGAAGATATAAAAAATTCTATTGTTAAAAAAAATAAAGTTCGATTAAATTATAAAATTCATAATGTCCATAGAGCTATAGGAGCAAGACTGTCGCATTATATATTTAAAAAATTTGGAAGGGAAAATATTGATGAAGATACTTTTGAAATTAATTTATTAGGATCGGCTGGACAATCTCTAGGAGCTTTTAGCATAAAAGGGCTAAAACTGAATGTTACTGGAGATGCAAATGACTATGTTGGAAAAGGACTTTCCGGAGCTACAATTACTGTTAAACCTCCCGCTGAAAGTAATTTGGACAGTCAAAATAATACTATTATTGGTAATACCATACTTTATGGAGCAACATCAGGGAAACTTTTTGCATCTGGTCAAGCCGGAGAAAGATTTGCTGTTAGAAACTCTGGAGCTGAAGCCGTGGTAGAAGGTTGTGATTCTAATGGTTGTGAATATATGACAGGTGGAATAGTTGTGATTTTGGGGACAGTCGGTGATAATTTTGCGGCAGGTATGACAGGAGGAATGGCATTCATTTATGATCCAAGCAAACAATTTGAAAATTATGTAAATTCAAGTTCAGTAATTTGGCAAATACCAGAAACAGATTTTTGGAAAGGTCGCTTAAAAAATTTAATTAATGAGCATTTAAAAGAAACGCAATCTAAAATAGCCCAACAAATATTAGAAAATTATAATGATGAAGTGAAAAATTTTAAACAAGTTTGTCCGAAAGAAATGCTTGGTAAGTTATCAAATCCTTTATCATTAAAAAAAAAGATTTTAAAAGCTGTTTAGTTAAAGAGAATTATTTTTAATTATTTGCAACAAGTTTTTTTGTTTTCCTATTTAGTTTTAATCTAACATAGAAATCATAGACTCGTTGCTCAAATAGGTTGCTAGGAAAAAATTCTTTTTGGAAAAAGCTTTTAAATAATTTGTATATTCGTATGGGTCTTGTGATATAAATACCAATGTAGCAAAAAGAAAAACCAATAAATCTCAAAATAGCTATTGTTCTTCCTGAAACATGCTCACAGTAGGAGTGTGGTTGGGTTACATCTTGATAAGCCATTAATTTTTGAAAATAATCATCATCCAGATCTAATTTTTTTTCTTTTTTTAATTGTTCGAATATTTCAGAACCTGGGTAAGGAGAGAACATTGCGTAGTTTACATCATAAATTCCATATCTAAATGAACAATAAATTCCAAAGAAAACAGATTTTAAACAATCAATTAAAGTTTCATGAGGAAAGCCAATAATAAAATTTAATTTAACTGTATGACCTATTTTTGCAGCAGCCTTAATACTTTCGACAAGTCTATCGAGTTTGACTCTTTTTTTTATAATATTTAGGCTTTTTTCACTTCCGCTTTCTGGCGCATAACAAATATAAGCACAACCAGAGTCATAAATAGCTTTTAGCGTTTCCTCATCTAATGCCTCGGATCTAGTTCCTACCGGGAGTTGCCAAGTAATATTATTCAACTTTCTTTTTTTTAATTCATCACAAAATTCTAATATCCAACTTTTTTTTATTATTGCTGTTAAATCAAAAAATTCAAAATCATTGGCATCATATTCTTTTGTTAACCATTCTATTTCATCAACAATTTCTTTAGGCTCACGCATTATGTATCTTGTGGTCCACATACTTGGGCTTGAGCAAAAAGTGCACTGATAAGGACAACCTCTTGTTGCTAAGATGGGCATGTTCCTAAGCTTTCCTTTTGCTAGTCCTATCGTAAAAGAGTTAGTAAAATAATTTTCAGGTTTTAGTAAGTGCCAAGCAGGTCTCGGAATTTTATCAATATGTTGTATTCTTCTACTAAGTCCATTATTTATAAATTTATTTTCATTATTGATGAAGCATATTCCAGGTATGTTGTTAACATTTTTACCAAGAAACATGTTGTATGAAAACTCAAGCATTGAAAATTCTCCCTCCCCTTTAATAATATAATCTATTGATGGACAATCTCTCAAAACATATTCTGGTATTGCTGATGAATGTTCTCCTCCAGCAACTATAATAATTTTTGGATATTTTTTTTTAATTTCTTCAATTAGCTTTCTATGTGCAAACCACTCTGAAGAAAACATTAATGAAATACCAAAAATAAATGTATTAGAATCAATTCTTTCTAATATTTCTTCAGAAGTTAAACCTTGCAGATTATATAGATTATTTTTAGACCTTCTAATTTTAGCTGGCTGTTGTTCACCAGTAGAATCAATTATTTTAGTTTTATAACCTGCCTTTTCTAATACCCCACCGAGATAAGCTAGTCCCAGGGGCAGAGTGAGAGGGGAACTATAAGTAGTTTTTGGTATTACAACAAAAGGTCTACACAATGTAATAACTCTTTTATCATTTTTTGGAGCTATAAATGCACTTAAAGTAGAGTCCATGTGTCTAGGGTCTAACTCTTTTACCCAATTTTGGTTGGGTGTGTGCGTGGGTTTAAAAATTATAGTTTCCTCGTTTTTCATACAAAATTATTATTTATTTATCATTTAGAAAATTACATCATAAGTTTTTATAATTTGTATCACCAATGAGGTTTTTATCAATAGTTGGAAGAAAACAAAACACGATATTTTTCATATTAATTTATCTTTTCTCTAATATTATATAACCATCAAGCTCTTCATATTTTTTGTAATTTGACAAAACATAAGAATTAAGCAAATCAATACTTTCATAAATTCCTATTCCATCAAATTTACGATCAGAGGAATAATATAAAATATATTTTGGTTTATTTATTTTAAGTTGAAGAATGTAGTCTTTTTGCATATGAGTTGGGCTTGCTAACCATGAAGCCCAATATTTAGTGCAGGAAGGTTTTTTTATGAGATAAGGGATTGCATCTTCATATGTAATATTTTCTATACAGTCATGACCTTTAGAAATTTGCTTATAATATTCGATTAATTTTACCTGTTTTTGATTAATAAAAACTTCGTCTTCCAAGTTTATATAATTTATAAAATTTTTTTTATAATTTTTTATAATACTAATATTATAGTGATTGTGATTATATGTATAATAAAATAGCAAAAAAATTGCAGAACAAAAAAGAAAAAATTTTTGTGATGAAAATTTCTTTAAAAAATTCAATTTTTCAAAAAAAATTAAAAAATAATTTAAAATAAAAAAAGAATTTATCAGAATTGGTAAATCACTTGATTCTTTTATATGAGGTGCATCTGATCTACCCAATGCATTTTTGTACATTATAAAACTTAGTAAAAATAGGAATGCAAATAATATTTTTTGAGATTTAGATATTTTATTTTCATTTGAAATTAAATAATTTAAAACAAATAGACCTGTAGCCACTTGCATCAAAAGTAATTTTGTTGCTCTAGTTCCATCTTCTGTATTACCCATTGAAAAAAAAGGAGTTGGATATTTCAGTCCATGCAATAAATCCATTGTAAATACTATTGTTTTAGTATTTTTTAAAAAAGCATTAAATTCATCAAAGCCTATAATACTCACTACGATAGTCCAAAAAATAAAAAAAGATAAAACGATTAATAAAACATCGTTATATTTTTTTGTGATTAGTAAGTATAAAAAATATAAAATAAAAATAAAATTTATATAAATTCCTATATCTATGTGTAATAAAACGGAAACGGTTGCTATTAGAGATATAGATATTATTGATAAAGATCTGAATTTTGAATTAACAAATAATTCTATAAAAAAAATTAAAAATAAAATTATATAAATATCTCTATGAGTTAAATAATAACCTGATCCCAGAAAAGTATAATGACTCATCGAAATAAGTATTGAAGTAAAAATTGTAAAAAATAATATTTTTGTATCTTTATTTAAATTAGTAATTTTTGTAATTTGATATGAAAGCAAAACAGATATAAGTTTAAGAAATAAAATTAAAAAGATAGTTAAAGTTTTAGTAGCACCGATCGATTTTACTCCAAGAATTTTCCACATTAATATTGGGTAGAGCATATCCGAAGCACCATGAGTTAAATGGGAAGATAACCAAAATTTTTTAGTAGACACGTAGTTTTGAGCTGGTGTTAGATAAACTCCATCGTGAAAATGGTCTAAGTCATAATTGGAAAAGGAAAAATTAACTGAAAAAAATTCAAGAAAAATAAAAATTATAAATATCAATGATAATACCACTAGTACTGGATAGTAGTTTATGACTTTTTCCTTTTTTTCGAAAATTAACTCTCTTACTCTTAGGTTTTTTTTCTTAAATATTTGATTTAAAAATAGAAAAGTAATCAAAGGTAAAAATATAAAAAATATATACCTTATTGTATCGTTGTTAGGATTATAACCTTTTGATACTAATAATCCTTTTGCTCCACTAGTATTGTTTAATGGAAGATTTATATTTTCCCATAGTAGTGTAGCAATTAAAATAGAGATAATGACCGAAAAAAAAATGTAGAAATTTTTCTGTAAATTATTTAATTTCATTTTTTAATTACTTATAATACATTATATCTATGAGGTAAAAAATAATTATGTCTTTGGAAATAATTGATCGTGTTTGCCCTTTTTGTTTTCAACAAGACAAAAATTCATATTTAGAAATCAGCTCAAAAGTAGAATATTCTACTCTTACAGAGAGTGAAGTAAGAACTATTTGGAATAACGTCTTTAATAGAAAATTTTTTTTTTCATACTTTAGATGTGAATGTGGGGGTTTGTATAACAAAGAGTATTTTTCAATAAAGTCATTAAAAGAATTATATTCAAAAATGAAAGAGAATATTCATACAGGAGATAAAAATATGGATATAAAAACTAAAATTCATTATATTTCAATCCTGTCTCAACACGGGCCATTCAATAATGTTCTTGAAATCGGGCCCGACAATGGTTCCTTAGCTGAAAACCTTATCAAGCAAAAGGTTGTAAAAAATATTGACTTTGTAGAACCAAATGTAGAAATGCATTCAAATTTAAAAAAAATTTCAAAAAATTCTATTTTTAAAAATATTTATGAAATAGATGATAATATTAAATATGATTTGGTAATAGGCATCCATGTTCTAGATCATATTCCAGATATTAAAAATTATGTTTCAAAAATAGATTCTTTGTTAAATGCTGAGGGAACAATATTTGGTGTTGTACATGATGAAAAATCTTTGTTGGCAAGAATTTTGGCTAGTAGGTGGCCAGCTTATCTTATCTGGCATCCACATTTATTTAATACCAATTCAATTCGTTCATTTTTCAGAAATGTAGGATTTAAACAAATTTTTATCAAGAAAACACTAAATTATTTTAATGTAAGCTATCTTTTGGAACATCTAATCAGAGCATTATTCAAAAAGGAATTGAAGATTTTTCCATTGTTTACACTGTCATTAAAACTTGGAAATTTTGCTTTCATGTTTAAAAAAAATCAAATTACGCGATAACTTGGATATTGTTTGTAGATCTGATAAAAATATTATTTTCTTATGCATCAGTTGAAAAATAGTTCTATTCTTGTTGTGGGTGGGACTGGATTTATTGGTTATCATCTTGCAAAAAAATCTTTGACCAAAGGATGGCAAGTAACTAGCATTTCTTCAAATCCGCCAAAAAAGATAAGGCATTTATCAAAAGTAAAATATATTATTTGTGATATTACTAAGAAAAATATTCTAAAAAAAAATATAAAAAAATCATTTGATTACGTAGTAAATCTTTCTGGTTATGTAGATCATTCTAACAAAAAAAAAACTTACAAAAGTCACTACTTAGGTTGTAAAAATTTAACAGATATTTTCCTGGAAAAAACACCCAAAGCATTTGTTCAAATTGGTAGTTGTATAGAATATGGTAATTTGAAATCTCCACAAAAAGAAAACAATGATTTTAATCCAAAATTAACCAAGACAGTTTATGGTAAAGCTAAATTATTAGCTTCAATGCATTTACTTAATCTTTTCAAAAAAAATAATTTTCCTTCGGTAATTTTAAGATTGTATTTAGCTTATGGACCCAAACAAGATATAAACCGTTTTCTACCAATAGTTATAGAGAGTTGTATAAAAAATGAAAAATTTCCCTGTTCAAGGGGCAATCAATTAAGAGATTTTACTCACGTAAATGATGTTGTGGATGCGATAATAAAATCACTAGTGAACAAAGATGCAAAAGGTCAAATAATGAATGTAGGATCTGGGAAACCTAGAAAAATTAAAAGTATAATAGAACAGGTTAGGAAAATAACAAAAGGCGGTTATCCCGAATACGGAAAAATCAAGTTTAGAAAAGATGAAATTCTTAAATTATATCCTTCAATTAATAAGATAAGTAGAATTTTAGGTTGGAGACCTAAAACTAATTTTGATGAAGGGCTTGTAAAAACAATCAACTATTATAAAACAATTAAACAAAAGTGATTTTATGATTGATAGTATTTCAATAGTTATACCTTCATATAATGAATCTGGAAATATAAATGAAATTTATCGCAGAACTTCAGAGGTAATCAAAAAATTAAATATAAAAAAGTATGAGATAATTTTTATAGAAAACGGCTCTAAAGATAATAGTCTCGAGTTACTCAAAAAAATAAATTTAGAAAATAAATCCGTAAAAATAATTTCGCTTTCCAGAAATTTTGGGTTTCAGGCCGCAATAGCGGCAGGACTGCAATATGCAGAAAACGATTATGTTTGTGTTATGGATGGTGATTTACAAGATCCACCAGAAATCATTTTACAATTTGTAGAAAAAATTAACCAAGGTTATGATGTTGTCTACGGTATTAGAAGAAAAAGAAAAGCAGCTTTTATTATGAAATTATTTTACAAATTGTTTTATGCAATTTATTCAAAACTTAGCGAAATAGATGTCCCAAAACAGGTGGGAGAATTTTGTTTAATGAATAAAAAAGTTGTTAAAAGTTTAAACAGTTTAAAAGAAAAAAACTTATTTATTAGAGGATTAAGATCATGGGTTGGTTTTAAACAAATTGGCATAGATTATGAAAGAGATAAAAGATATTCAGGAAAAACTAATTTTTCTTTTTTTGGTGCTACAGCTTTAGCTTTAGATGGTTTTGTATCTTTTTCTTTATTACCTTTAAGATTTATTTTAATTACTGGTATTGTTATTTCCTTACTATCTTTTTTGTTTTTTTTATTTTTGTTTTCAGTAAAGGTATTACATATTTCTGGTATTTTTGATTTTTCGGCATTGCAAATGCCAAAGGGATTAACTGTAACCAATTCAATGTTAACTTTGTCTTTAGGCTTGGTAATGTTTACTTTAGGAATTATAGGTGAATACGTTGGTAGGATCTATTTTGAAGTTAAAAATCGACCAAACTATGTGATAAATGAAATTATTCTTTGAAATTTTATAGATGACTAAAAGCTAAGTAGTTTAATTCTTTACATATTTTTTTTATATCATTTTTTCTAGATAAACTATGATCACCATTTTTAATTTTGATCAATTTTTTTTTTGCTTTTTTAAAAATTTTTAATATTTTCTTAGAAAACACTGTAGGTACAACTTCATCATTTAATCCATGAAAGAGAGTTATTGGTATTTTTAAATTAATTTTTTTATTGAAAATTTTATTTTTTCTTCCATCCAAAATTAATTGTTTAGTAAGGGGGTAGGTGAATCCTCCATGATCCAGATAATATATTTTTTTGCTCATTATTTCTTTCCTGATTTTTTTATTAAACTTTTTCCACATAAGTTCCTCCAGAAATTCCGGAGCTGAAGCTATGCCTATAAAACCCTTAATTTGTTTTTTAAATGCAGTAAATAAATTTAGAGCAATCCAACTACCCATGCTTGAGCCAATAAATACTAATTTATTATTACTTTTTATTTTTGATTTGATAAGTTCTTTGGCTTCTTTTGTCCATTTCGATATGTTTCCTTCAGTAAATTTACCAGCAGATCTTCCATGTCCAGAATATTCAAACTTTAGAAAATTTAATTTTTGCACCTTACAAAATTTTTGTATAGCAGAGGGCTTTGCCCCAATCATATCGGACATGAATCCATGAAAAAAAACTACTGTAATTTGGCTATTTTTTTTAACAAACAAATATTTGATTTTTATTTTTCTTGAAGTTTTAAAATTTTTAGATCTTTTGTAATTCATTTAGCATATTATAATATTTCAAAATAATGAAAAAAAAAATCAAAGTTTTACAAGTCATACCAAAATTAGGGTATGGAGGAGCCGAAACAGGGTGTTATGATTTAGCTCATTTTTTACCCGAAACAGGTTGCAAATCTTTTATTGCTACTAGTGGAGGTGAATTACTTAAATTTGTTGATAAAAAAAAGGTAAAAATATTTAGGTTACCGGTTCAATCAAAAAACCCACTATTAATTTTATTTAACGCAATAGTACTTTTTTTTATAATTCTTTTTTATAATATTACCATTGTTCATGCTAGAAGTAGAGCTCCCGCTTGGTCTTGTTTTTTAGCAACTAAAATTACTTTCAGAAAATTTGTAACAACATTTCATGGAACCTATAATTTTAGCAACAATATAAAAAAATTTTATAACTCAATTATGGTTAGATCAAATTTGGTTATAGCAGGATCTAATTTTATTTTTTCTCATATTAATGCAAATTATGAAAATTTTTTTTTAGAAAAAAAAAGAAAACTTTTAGTTATTTTTAGAGGTATCAATACAAATTATTTTAATCCACAAAAAATCTTACCTATAAAATTGGATAAATTTTCCAAGGAATATAAAATAGACAGAAATAAATTTATTATTTTATTACCTGGTAGATTGACTAACTGGAAAGGTCAAAAAATATTTATTGAGGCTATTAAATTAATCAACGAGAGAACTGATATTCCGCCCTTTGAAGCGATTATTCTTGGAAATGCTCAAGGGAGAAATGTTTATAAAAAACAACTTTTTGATTTAACACAACAACATAGATTGAATAAAGTAATTAAATTTATTGATCATTGTAAAGAAATGCCAGTTGCCTATGGCATCTCAAATTTAGTTTGTTCCTGTTCTCATGAACCAGAAGCCTTTGGAAGAGTCTCTGTAGAAGCTCAATCTATGCAAGTACCAATAGTTGCCAGCGATATAGGGGGATCAAAAGAAACTATTATTAAAGATAAGACAGGTTATTTATTTAAAAATAAAGACCCAGCAGCCCTAGCAGATTTAATAGTTTCTGTAATGCAAAAGGATTATAATTCATTGAAATCTATTGGTATTGAAGGTAGAAAAAATGTATTAAAAAAATTTGATGTTGATAAAATGTGTCAGACTACCTTTACTGAATATAAAAAATTGATAGAGTTGTCCTAGTAAATGCCAGATATAATATTATCAGATGGTAAAAAGATTCCGTTTTCAAAAAAAATTGATGGTTTTGAAATAGCAAACAAAATTAGCAAGTCTCTAGGTAAGGAAGCTTGTATAATGAGTGTCGATGGAGAGTTAAAAGATCTAAGTTTCTCAATTGATAAAAATGTAAAAGTAAAAATAATAACAGCAAAAGACAAAGAAGGTCTAGAAGTTATTAGACACGATGCGGCCCATGTACTAGCGATGGCTGTACAAGAATTGTTTCCTGGAACTCAAGTAACGATTGGGCCTGTTATTGAAAATGGTTTCTACTATGATTTTTCTAGAAAAGAACCTTTTACTGATCAAGATCTTAAAAAAATAGAAAATAAAATGAGAGAAATAGTTGATCGAGATGATCAAACAAAAAGAGAAGTTTGGAAAAGAGATGAAGCTATTAAACATTTTAAAAAAATTGGAGAACATTATAAGGCGGAAATCATTGAAGATATTCCTGAAAACGAAGAAGTATCTATTTATCATCATGGCAAATGGCATGATTTATGTAAAGGCCCACATCTCCCTTCGACAGGCAAAATTGGTAAAGCTTTCAAACTTACAAAAGTTTCAGGAGCATATTGGAGGGGAGATTCAAAAAATGAAATGTTACAGAGAATATATGGAACTTGTTGGCGAAATAAAAAAGAATTAGATGAATATCTTTTAAGATTAGAAGAGGCAGAAAAAAGAGATCACAGAAAATTGGGTAAAGAAATGGATTTATTTCATTTTAGACAAGAAAGCCCTGGGGCTGTTTTTTGGCATCATAAAGGATGGACTTTATTCCGAACGCTTGTAGCTTATATGAGGGAAAAACAAAAAAATGCCGGTTATAAAGAGATTAATACACCAGAAATATTAGATAAAACTTTATGGGAACAGTCAGGCCATTGGGAAAAATTCGGTGAAAATATGTTTACTTCTGATACGCCAGATAAAAAAACATTTGCAATAAAACCAATGAATTGTCCTGGCTGCATACAAGTATTTAATCAAGGACTAAAAAGTTATAGAGATCTTCCTCTAAAACTATCCGAGTTCGGTAAAGTTCATAGATATGAACCTTCAGGTGCTTTACATGGTTTGTTGAGAGTTAGAGCCTTTACCCAAGATGATGCCCATATTTTTTGTACAGAAGATCAAATTACTGATGAATGTTTAAGTGTAACAAATTTGATATTAAAAATTTATAGGGATCTTGGTTTTGAAAATGTTCTTCTACAATTTTCTGATAGACCAAAAAAAAGAGTTGGAGAAGATAAAATTTGGGATAAGGCTGAATCGGCATTATTAAAAGCAATTAAACAATCGAAGCTAAAGTATGAAATTAATAAAGGTGAAGGAGCATTTTATGGACCCAAAATAGATTTTGTGCTTAGGGATACTATAGGACGTGATTGGCAATGTGGTACTTTACAAGTCGATTTAAATCTTCCTTCACGTCTTGGAGCTTCTTATGTTGCGGATGACGGATCAAAAAAGATTCCTGTAATGTTACACCGTGCTTTATTTGGTTCTCTAGAGCGATTTATTGGAATTTTAATAGAGCATTACGCAGGAAAATTGCCTATTTGGCTAGCCCCCCTCCAAGTAGTCGTGCTTCCAATTGCTTCGGAATTTGATAATTATGCAAAAAATATATTTCAACAATGTACTAAAGCAGGTATAAACGCCGAAGTGGATTTAAAAAATCAAAAGATAAATTATAAAATTAGAGAGCATTCATTATCTAAGGTGCCCCTTTTGTTAATTTGCGGGGAAAAGGAAGTTAAAGGAAAAAGTGTTACAATTAGAAAACTTGGATCAGATAAACAAGAAACCCTTTCACTTGATCAAGCAATCGAAAATATATCCAAAAAAATTAAATTCCCTATAAATTAAGTGCCATTTCAAAAACAAAATTATTTTCAGAGAAGAACCAAACCAAAAGGTCCTAAGGCAAATGAAAGAATTCGTGCACCAGAAGTGCAAGTTATTAGTAGTGATGGAAAAAATCTAGGCACTCTTAAAACTGAAGAAGCAATAAATATAGCAAGGGAAGAAGGTTTAGATTTAATCGAAATTTCACCTAATGCTAATCCACCAATTTGTAAAATTATTGATATTGGTAAATATAAATATGATTTACAAAAAAAAGCAAACAAAGCAAAAAAGAAACAAAAAATTATTAATTTAAAAGAAATTAAACTTAGACCCGTTACTGAAATCCATGATTATAATTTTAAAATTAAAAATGCACAAAAATTTTTAACAAAAGGTGATAAAGTTAAATTTACAGTTCAGTTTAGAGGAAGAGAAATGCAACACACAAACTTAGGTCATAAGCTAATGGATCGTATTATTCAAGATACAGCAAGCCTTGGAAAAATTGAAATTGAACCTAAATTCGAAGGACGACAAATTATTATGATAATTCAACCATTATAATTTGATTGTAAATCAAATATAATGTTTGTATAAACTCCATAAATTTTATGCCAAAACTAAAAACTAAAAGTTCAGCAAAAAAAAGATTTAGATTAACAGCTAAAGGCAAAGTTAAGATGCCACAAGCAGGAAAGAGACATGGTATGATTAAAAGAACAAATTCACAAATTAGAAAACAGAGAGGCACTACAATTATGTCTAAACAAGATTCAAAAATTGTTAAGTCATATATGCCTTACAGTTTGAGAGGTTAAAATGGCACGGGTAAAAAGAGGAGTCACTAGTCATGCACGTCATAAAAAAGTTTTAAAGCAAGTAAAAGGACAATATGGCAGAAGAAAAAATACCATTCGAATTGCAAAACAAGCTTTGGAAAAGGCGATGCAATATGCATATAGAGATCGTAGAGCAAAAAAAAGGGAGTTTAGATCTTTATGGATACAAAGAATTAATGCCGGTGTAAGGGCAGAAGGTATAACTTATTCAAAGTTTATAAATGGTCTTAACAAGTCTGGAATTAAGCTTGATAGAAAAGTATTGGCTGATATAGCCTATAACAACCCAGAGGCGTTTAAATCTATTGTAAAAAAAGTACAATCCTCCCTTAACTAATAAGGGTATTTCTATTATCTTCATTAAAGTAGAGAATCACTAAAATAGTTTTATGGAAAATTTAAACCAAATTGAATCTGAAATTTTAAATAAAATAAAAAGTGCAAAAGATCGTAGCGCTTACGATTTAATTAAAACTCAAATTTTTGGCAAAAAAGGGATAATTACAGAACTTTTTAAAAAAATAAGTGATTTGGAGCAAAGCGAAAGAAAAGAATATGCTTCAAGACTTAATTCTTTAAAAACAAAAGTAACAGACATTCTGGAAAAAAAACTTACTGATTTTGATCAATCAGAAATAAATAAAAAGCTAAAAAATGAAAAAATAGATGTGACGTTGCCAGGAAGAACTTACTTTACTGGAAAAATTCATCCGGTTTCTCAAGTTATAGATGAAGTGACTTCTATTTTTTCTGAAATTGGTTTTGCTGTTGAAGAAGGGCCTGATGTAGAAAATGAATATTATAATTTTTCTGCGCTTAATACACCAGAAAATCATCCAGCAAGAGATATGCATGATACTTTTTATCTTAATCATTCTAGAGATTTACTTTTACGTACTCATACATCTCCCGTTCAAATTAGAACAATGTTAAAAGGTAAACCACCATTTAAAATAATTGCTCCAGGAAGAACTTATAGACATGACAGCGACCAAACGCACTCACCCATGTTTCATCAATTAGAAGGTTTACATATAGACCAAAATGTTAATATGGGTCATCTCAAAGGATGTCTATATTATTTTGTTAAAAAATTTTTTGAAGTTGAAAAAGTAAAAATTAGATTTAGACCAAGTCACTTTCCTTTTACCGAACCTTCTGCCGAAGTAGATATTGGATATAAAATTCAAGATGGAAAAATAAAGATAGGTGAAGGTGATAAGTGGCTAGAAATACTTGGTTGTGGAATGGTACATCCTAATGTTTTAAAAAACGTAAAAGTAAATCCAAAAAAATATCAAGGATATGCTTTTGGTGTGGGAATCGACCGTTTAGCAATGTTGAAATATGGGATAAACGATCTTAGAGCTTTTTTTGAAAGCGATATAAGGTGGTTAGAATTTTACGGATTTGATCCATTAGATGTTCCCACTAATTACAGAGGTTTAAGCAGATGATAACTTCTTTATCATGGTTAAAAAATCATCTAAGTACCAAAGCAAACTTGAATCAAATAGCAGAACGCTTAACTGAAATTGGTTTAGAGGTAGAAAATATAAAATCATCAAATAATAATTTAGACAACTTTATTGTTTGTAAAATAATTAAGGCTCAAAAACATCCTAATGCAGACAAACTAAAACTTTGTGATGTTGATGTAGGTTCTGGAAGTTTAGTTAAAGTTGTTTGTGGAGCCCAAAATGCCAGAGATGGATTATTCGCAGTTTATGCTTCTCCAGGTGCAATTATTCCAAAAACTAATATGAAATTAAAAATAGTTAAAATAAGAGGTATAGAATCTCACGGAATGCTTTGCTCTGGTTACGAACTTGAAGAATCCTCAGATAAAGAAGGAATTATAGAATTAAACAAAAAAGAAAAAAATATTGGCGATAAATATTTTAAAAGCATTGGAGAAAAAACTATGGATATTGCTATTACCCCAAATAGGCCAGATTGTTTAGGCATTCGTGGTATTGCCAGAGATTTGGCATCGTCTGGCTTGGGGCAACTAAAAAAACAACCTCCAATTAAAATAAATCAAAAATTTAAAAGTCCAATTAAAGTTTCAATAAAAAAAGAAAAAGGCCAAGGTTGTGCAATTTTTGGAAGCGTTTATATAAAAAATGTTCAAAATAAAGAAAGTCCAGATTGGCTTAAAAAAAGAATTATATCCTTAGGTTTAAAACCTATCTCAGCAATTGTAGACGCTACCAATTACGTAATGTTTGATTTGAATCGACCTTTGCATGCTTACGATGCAGATAAAATTGATCAAGAAGTTATTGTTAGAAATTCAAAAAAAGGTGAATCTTTTGAAGCTTTAGATAATAAAAAATATACACTTGAAAATAACATGTGTGCAATAACTGATAAATCAGGCGTTTTAGGTCTAGGCGGAATTATCGGAGGAACTAGATCAGGAACAGAATTTTCTACTAAAAATATTTTATTAGAATCTGCCTATTTTTTTCCAGCACAAACTAGAAAAACTTCTAAAATACTAAATATCGATACCGATGCAAAATACAGGTTTGAAAGAGGTATAGACCCCGATTCTATAAAATTAGGTCTAGAACTTGGAATGTGCATGATACTAGATATGTGTGGAGGAGAAGCAAGCAAGTTTTCAATTGTCGGAAAAATAAAGGATGAAAGAAAAACAATCGATTTAGAACCTGAAAAATTTTCAAAAATTATCGGTTTTTCAATAACAAGTGCGCAAATTAAGAAAATTTTATTATCACTAGGATGCACTTTGAGGATGAGCGGAAAAAAAATGAAAATTGTACCACCAACCTGGAGACCTGATATTAAAGAAGATATCGATCTTATTGAAGAACTAACAAGAATTATAGGTTATGATAAAGTTCCATTAATAAACCCTGAAAAAGAAAATATTAAAGATACTTTAAATTATAAACAAAAACTTTTTCATTTTGTTCAAAGATCAGTTGCGTCAAAAGGATACACCGAAGCGGTTACTTGGTCGTTTACAGATTCAAAAACAGATAGTTTGTTTTCAGAATTAAAAAAAGAGATTAAATTATCTAATCCAATTTCTACCGAACTAGATGTTTTGAGATCGTCTCTTTATTCTAATTTGATAATTGGTGCAAAGAAAAATATTCATCGAAATTTTGAGGATTTAATGTTGTTTGAAATAGGACCGGTTTTTAAAGGCAGTAAACCTGGTGAACAATCAACAATGATTAGTGCTATTAAAACAGGAAAATACTCTAGAAAAAATTGGATTGAGAAAGAAAGAAATTTTGATGTTTTTGATATTAAAAATGATGCTCTAAGAACTTTAAATGAAATTGGCATTAATGATTCCAAGATTGTGGTAAGCAATAACACAAAAAAATGGTATCACCCAGGTAGATCTGGCCTATTTTCGTTGGGTTCATCTAATGGTCCAGAGCTCGCATATTTTGGAGAAATTCATCCATCTATAATTAAAAAGCTAGATCTAAGAACTGAAAACGTTTTAGGTTTTGAAATTTTTTTAGACAACGTGCCAGAATCAAGGAAGAAAATTAGAGAAGCAAAACCTCAATATATGGTCTCTGATTATCAAAAAGTAGTCAGAGATTTTGCTTTTGTTATTGACGAAAAATATAGTTCTGGTGCAATTATTAATTTGGTCAAGAAAATTGATAAAGAATTAATTAAAAGTGTAAAAATTTTTGATGTCTATCAAGGAGGTAATATTACGCTAGGAAAGAAATCTATTGCATTTAATGTAACATTAGAACCTAAAGATAAAACTTTGAGTGAAAAAGATATTGATCAAATAAGCAAAAAGATTATATCAACAGTTCAAGAAATAACAGGCGCTACGTTAAGATCCTAATGTCCAGCAATGAAAACATACGCAATTTTTCAATAATTGCGCACATCGATCATGGCAAATCTACTTTAGCTGATAGATTGATACATAAATGTGGGGGTTTAACTGATAGAGAAATGAAAGAACAAGTTCTTGACTCAATGGATATTGAGAGAGAAAGAGGAATTACAATAAAAGCTCAAACTGTTCGTTTAAATTATAAAGCAAAAGACGGGAAAAATTACATACTTAATATTATTGATACACCAGGTCATGTAGACTTTAGTTATGAGGTAAGCCGTTCACTTTCGGCATGCGAAGGCTCAATTTTAATTGTAGACAGCTCCCAAGGCGTTGAAGCACAAACTTTGGCCAACGTGTACCAAGCTCTTGATAATAATCATGAAATTATCCCAGTTTTAAACAAGATTGATTTACCAGCTTCAGACACCGAAAAGGTAAAAAAACAAATAGAAGATGTTATTGGAATAGATACAAGTAAGACAATAAATTGCTCAGGAAAAACAGGCGAAGGAGTAGAAGCTATTTTGGAATCTATAGTAAAAATTTTACCCCCACCCAAAGGAAATTTTGAAAATCCCTTGAAGTGTTTGCTTGTAGATAGTTGGTATGACAGCTACTTAGGAGTTGTAATTTTAGTACGAGCTATTGATGGAAGATTGAAAAAGGGAATGAAAATTAGAATGATGTCAAATAATACCGAACATACAATCGAGAAAGTAGGAGTATTTACTCCAAAACCAAAAGATGTAGATAAAATTTCATCAGGAGAAATTGGTTTCATTATTACAGGAATAAAAAATTTATCTGATACTAAAGTGGGGGATACAATATGTGACGTACAAAATCCTATAGATAAACCTCTACCAGGATTTAAGCCAAGCAAACCAGTAGTTTTCTGCGGTTTATTTCCTGTGGATAATTCTGAATATCAAAAACTCAAAGATGGGATTGCAAAATTAAAACTTAACGATTCCAGTTTTTCATATGAATCAGAAGCTTCAAGCGCTTTAGGCTTAGGTTTTCGTTGCGGTTTTTTAGGCTTGCTTCATTTAGAAATAGTAACACAAAGATTAGAAAGAGAATTTGATATAAATCTTATTACAACAACACCCGGTGTGATTTACAAAATTAATAAAAGAGATGGATCTATTAAAGAATTACAAAACCCGACTGATATGCCAGATCCAACTCAAATTTTATCTATAGAAGAGCCTTGGATTAAAGCCACAATAATTACCCCAGATCAATATTTAGGTTCAATTATTAAAATATGCCAAGACAAAAGAGGTATTCAAAATAATTTGACCTATTCAGGAAATCGAGCAGTGCTGAGCTATGAATTGCCATTAAACGAAGTTGTTTTTGATTTTTATGATCGGCTTAAATCTTTATCGAGCGGTTATGCTAGCTTTGATTATGAAATTACAGGCTATAAAGAGGGAAATTTAGTTAAAATGGGAATACTTGTTAACGCAGAACCTGTAGATGCTTTATCGATGATTATTTACAAAGATTTTGCTCAATCTCTAGGTCGGCAAGTTTGTGAAAAACTTAAAGAATTAATTCCACGACATAATTTTCAAATTCCGATCCAAGCAGCCATAGGAGGAAAAATTATTGCTAGAGAAACTATTAAAGGATTTAAAAAAGATGTTCTTACAAAAATTCATGGAGGTGGAGCTCGAGATAGAAAAAGAAAACTTCTAGATAAACAGAAAAAAGGTAAAGCAAGAGCAAAACAATTTGGGAAAGTAGAAATTCCGCAAGAAGCATTTATTGGTGTTTTAAAAATAAATAAGGAGACTTAAATGGAGAGATGGCCGAGTGGTTTAAGGCGCAGGCTTGGAAAGCTTGTGTACTGTCAAAGGTACCGTGGGTTCGAATCCCACTCTCTCCGCCATTAATTTAACCTTTTGGAAGATTTTTTAAGTTGCGAAAAAGGCTTTGATCACTCTCTGATCACAATCCAATATATTAAAAAAATTTTTTAACCCAGTCAGCTGTTGAAACAGCCCAAGCTCCCACAAGAGCAAGACCAATTGAGATTCTGACAGTATGTCTTCCTAACGCAAATGAATCAGAAAAGAATAACCAAGCTGCCGCAGCTAATAAAACAACACCAGCTATAGGTAGCATGAATCTGTTTATTGGATCATTATGTTTTTTTGTCATAAGAAAATTCTACCATAATTAGTGATCAGATTTGAGTCAGAATCCGATCACTCATTGATCACTATTTGTGAGAATTATTTAAGTTTTAAGTCTAAATTAATATTGATATATCTATACGTTGCTGAGAGGCGCACGCTTGGAAAGCTTGTGTACTGTCAAAGGTACCGTGGGTTCGAATCCCACTCTCTCCGCCATTAATTTAACCTTTTCTAATCTTGAGTGTGGCGTTAGAATACGTTTGATCGCAATGTGATCGCAAATGAAAAGAAATAAATATGACTGAAGCAATTAAAAAACCAAATCCACTTCACGTTAAAGGCGCATGGATACTTGTGTTAGTGATATTCGTGATAAATATTATTCCCGCAATGAGAATATACGATTCTGATCCAGCAATAGGTGGTGTGTTGGCCGTCGGGCATTATGCAGAAACTTTTGGTTTTGTATTGTTCTATTGGATATTAGCGGCAGTTATAACTTTTTTAGTCAACAAATTTAAATTTAGAAAGGCAACTTTTTATAAAATTTTGTTTTATCTAATGTTTGTTCCATTGCTTTATAATATTGCAAGAATGTTCGCTTAGAAGTTTTGATCGCAATGCGATCGCAATCCAACTCCAATTTTAAGATTTTC
>CACLLG010000002.1 GCA_902607735.1 uncultured Pelagibacteraceae bacterium
TATTCTGCTTGGAATAATAGCTGGATTTATAATGGCTACGTTACTAGGAGAAGTTAGATTTGAGAAAATAGCAGAAGCTAGTTGGTTTGCACTTCCAATGCCGTTTCAATACGGGATAGATTTTGTTTGGGGTGCTGTAATCTTAATGTTGTTTATGTCAATCGTAACAACAATTGAAACTATTGGAGACATTAGCGCTACTACAATGGGTGGAGCAAACAGAGAGGCAACTGATAAAGAACTTTCTGGAGGTATAATGGCTGATGGAGTTGGAACAGCTTTTGCTTCAATTTTTAATGCAATGCCTAACACTTCATACTCACAAAACGCCGGTCTTGTTGCTTTTACTGGAATAATTAGCAGACATGTAGGAACAGTTGCTGGTGTTATTTTAATTTTATTAGGTTTATTTCCAAAATTAGGTGGAATTATTGCAGCGATGCCAGATTCAGTAATTGGTGGTGCAGCTATTATTATGTTTGGGCTAATTGCTGGAGCCGGAATCAAATTAATTGCAAAATCTGAAATGAGCCAAAGAAATATTTTAATATTAGCATTATCACTGTCTTTTGGAATAGGGTTATATGCTTTTCCTGAATTCGTTGCTCATATACCTGATTTTGGAATTAAATTAAAATTACTGCTTACAACTGGACTAATTCCAGCGGGTTTAATAGCCTTTATTTTAAACGCAACACTTCCAAAAAAATAACAATATAAACTTATCAGGACAGCAAGTGTGACGGATAGTTAGTTCTTATCCTCTAAAAAAAGTAGTATTATAAATTTACTTATGGCTCCTTCTTTAGGAAATTTCGCACTTTGGCTATCTCTATTTTTTGCTATTTCTCAATTTTTTGTCTCTAAAAGTAATAATTTAAAATTAATTAAAATAAGTGTTAATGGATTATTAATTTCTTCATTAATTTCCTTCTTTTTATTAATGTTTTCTTACGTAGTTTCAGATTTTAGTGTATTAAATGTTTTTCAAAATTCTCATACAACAAAACCACTTCTTTATAAGATTTCTGGTGTTTGGGGAAATCATGAGGGTTCAATGTTATTATGGATACTTGTCTTAACAATATTTAATTTTTTTATATTTAGATTATATAATAAAAACAATTTTAAGTTACTTTCTAAAACTTTAGAAACTCAAGCGTTTATTACTATAGGTTTTGTCTTATTTACTATTATCACTTCTAACCCTTTTGAAAGAATAAATCCTATTCCGGAAAATGGTTTGGGATTTAATCCTATTTTACAAGATCCTGCTTTAGCTATCCATCCTCCTTTACTTTACATAGGATACGTTGGTTTGTCCGCTGCATTTTCACTTAGCGTTGCTACATTAAATCTAAATAATAATGAAAAAATTCCTTGGTATACCTATATGAAAACTTTTGTTTTAGCTGCTTGGATATTTTTAACTATAGGAATCGCGCTTGGATCTATTTGGGCATATTATGAATTAGGCTGGGGCGGTTGGTGGTTTTGGGACCCTGTAGAAAATGCTTCTTTTATGCCATGGCTGCTAAGTACCGCATTGCTACACTCTCTTATCACAGTTGAAAAAAGAAAATCACTAAAAACTTGGGTATTATTATTATCAATTCTTGCTTTTTTATTAAGTGTGGTAGGAACTTTTCTTGTTAGATCTGGAATATTAACTAGCGTTCATACTTTTGCTTTAGATCCTTCGAGGGGAATTTATATTCTAATATTTATAGGAATATTAGGAGGCTATTCATTGATACTGTTTGGAATAAAATCAAAAAAATATTTTGATAGTAATTATTTAACTTTTTTTAGTAAAGAAGGATCAATACTTATAAACAATATTCTTATGGTTGTTGTGTGCGCTTCGGTATTTTTAGGTACAATTTATCCTTTATTAGTAGAAATATTTACCAATAATAAAATTTCCGTTGGAGAACCATATTACAATTCAACAGCCGTACCTATAATGATACCAGCAATTTTAGTTATGGGAGTTGGTCCAATTTTAGCCTGGGGAAAAGAAGATAAATCAAAAATATTTAAAAAAATACTTCCTGGAATTTTGCTTACATTAATTGCTTCTTTAATTGTTTTTTTAATTTATCAATCTTACAGTATTATTGGTATCGCTGGAATAATTTTAGCTTTTTGGATAATTTTTAATAATATAATAATTTTATTTAAGAAGATAAAAAATTTATCTCTTGGTATGAGCATAGCACATTTAGGCGTTGGTATACTCATATTAGGTATAACAGGCTCAAGTGTTTGGCAAAAAGAAAAAATTGCCACAATGAAAATTAATAATGAAATACAAATTGAAAATTATAATATTATTTTTGAAAAAGTTAATGAAATAAGCGGACCAAATTATGTAGCAATACAAGGAAACTTTTTAGTTTATGATAAGAAAAAAAATATTATTACTCAATTAAAACCTGAAAATAGATTTTATCCAATTACAAACATTTTTACTACAGAGGCATCTATACACACTAATTTACTTAGGGATCTTTATATTGTTTTAGGAGAAGGAGATCCTAACGTTGGCTGGGTAGTTAAAATTTATTTTAATCCTTTAGTAATTTGGATATGGATTGGAGTCTTAATTATTTTCTTGGGTGGGGTTGTATCAATTAATACTAATTTAAAAAAATTAAAAACTTTAACACAATGAAAAAACAGTTATTAATAATTCCTTTCTTACTTTTTTTATTAATATTATTAGCCTTCTTTTATTTGCTAATGATTGAAAGAAATCCATCTTCACTTACATCAAATCTACTAAACAAAAGTGTTCCAAAATTTGAATCAGAATCTCTTTTAAAAAATAAAAATTTTATTTCATCAGAAGAATTTGGAAATGAAATTGTGCTTGTAAATTTCTTTGCAACTTGGTGTAAACCTTGCCGTGACGAACATGAATATATTAAACGCTTTTCGGATGAAAAAAAAATAAGAATTGTGGGTATAAATTATAAAGATAACTCAAAAAAAGCATCGGAGTGGCTAAAAAAATTAGGCAACCCTTACTCTGATATTCCAATAGATAAAAATGGAAGAATTGCAATAGATTGGGGCGTGTATGGTATTCCTGAAACATTTGTTGTTAATTCAAAAGGAATTATTAAGTATCGACATGTGGGTCCTATTACAAAAAAAGTTTACAGAAAAATTAATTCATTGATTAGAGAATTAGAATGAAAATAAGAAAAATTTTTATAATAATTTTTAGTATTTGTATGGTTGAGTATTTTTTAAATATTTCTTTTGCAGTCGAACCTGATGAAATTTTACAAGATGCAAAGCAAGAATTAAGGGCTAGAAATATTTCAAAAAATATAAGATGTTTAGTGTGTCAAAATCAATCGATTGACGAATCTAATGCTCCCCTTGCTAAAGATTTGCGCATTTTAATTAGAGGTAAAATAACGGAGGGCAAAAAAGACCATGAAATATATAAATTTTTAACAGACAGATATGGAGATTTTATTCTTCTTAAGCCTCCACTTAAATTGAGTACACTAGCACTTTGGTTTTTACCCTTTGTTTTTTTTATAATTGGAATCGCTATAATTCTATCGCATAATAAAAAATCTAGATAAATTATAATTAATTTTTAATTATTTTTTTTTTTCCAATTTAAATTTCATTATTTCCGTTTTATATTTCATTAAAAAAATAATTAGAGAATAAATTATTAACCCAAATAACATAATGATTAGAGGAATAAGCATTGTGTAATGAATTGTTGGTGCTGAAGTAAGTGTAATACTTGATGGTTGATGAAGTGTATGCCACCAATCTACAGAATATTTTATGACTGGTAGATTAAACATCCCAACAATACCAATTATTGATGATATTTTATTTGCTTTATTAAAATCATTAATAAATTTCCAAGTCAAAATATAAGCAATATAGAAACAAAATAAAATTACCATGGATGTTAATCTTGCATCCCATACCCACCAGACTCCCCAGGTAGGTTTGCCCCACAGTGAACCTGTTACAATTGAAACCAATGTAAAAACTGTTCCTATAGGTGCTAAACTTTTTGCTATTAAAGGAGTAAATTTAATTTTAAAAATCAAACTAAAAATAGAGGCTATTCCAATAAATGCAAAACATCCTAGAGAAATAAAAGATGAAGGAACATGTACATACATAATTCTTACCGAATCTCCTTGTATGTAATCAGGAGGAGAAATGAATAACGCATATATAAGTCCAACAAAAATAATTAAAATCATTAAGATTGAAAGGATTACAGTCCACCTATTATTTAAAGAAAGAATTTTATCTGGATATAATTTTTTTAGCATTTAGATATACTATTACTTAATTTGAATTTTCTATAGCTTTTTTAACTTCTGGCGGCATATAATTTTCATCATGTTTAGCCAAAATTTTTTCTGCAATAAAATATTTTTTATCTGTTAGTTGCCCTTCTGCTATAACTCCTTTTCCCTCAGCAAATAAATTAGGTAATAAACCATTATAGGATACTATAATTTCATTTTTTAGATCGGTAATAATAAAATTTATTGAAGAATCTTTTTTTTGGGTCGATCCTTCTTTAACTAATCCGCCTAGACGAATTTTCTTATTAAGTGAAATAGTGGGTTTATTATAAATTTCGGTTGGAGAAAAAAAATAGACAATGTTATCTTCTAATGATTTAAGTATAAGAAAAATAAATATTGATATACAAAATAGGAGAAAGATTAGGTAAAAAATTTTTAATTTAACTTTTTTACTTAACATTTAATGTATTTTAGTAATTTAGAAAACTTAAATTGAACTTCCAGAGTAAATTGCTTTCTTATTTTCTTTTTTCTCAGTAGCTTTAATTTTTATAGTTTTTAATTTTTTAAATTCATTAAAAAATATTTTTTCTTGCTTTTTAAATTCTTTTTTAGTTTTAAAATAAAGTAAAAAACAACTTAGAAAAGTAAAAAGAAATGCGGCCCAAACAAACTGCCCGTATTGATTTAAAATTAAAAGCTCCATTTTCATTATAAATTACTACCTTAAAAAAATTTTAAAAACAATTGACATATTGTCACTAAATTGGTCAAATAAAACCCAATATGGACATTTCTACTTAAGATTTAAAATGCAAACTCTAAAAAAATTTCAAGAAATCTTACCGAAAGACATAGCCATACTTTTAAAAACAGATTATTTCAATTTGATGGCAAGCTTTTATGAAACTCAGAGCTCCTTTTTAACAAATATTTACCAAAGGTATAATAGCATAGAAACTGCCAACATAGTTCTTTGCTTCGCAAGGAATACACACTTGGAAATTATAAGACAAAGAGAAAAAAATCTAAATTTTGATGTTTCTTTAGAAAGATTCGTTAATAATTTTAATCTAATTAACAAACCATCGGAAAAAATTATATCTATTGTACAATTAACTGGAATTCCAAAAGAAACCGTAAGAAGAAAAATAAAAAATTTATTGAATTTAGGATATTTAACTAACAACAAAGATAAAAACAGATACTCATGGCAACTATCAACAAAAGATAAAGATTCTTATCACGAAATTATTAATGTTGAAATTGAAGTTTTATCAAAATTCGTGTTCAAGTTTTCCAAAAGTCTTAAATTAAATTTAGATTTATCAATGATTCGAAAGGAACTAAAATCACAATTTTCCTTTTATTGGTATCATTTTCTAAGCTCACAATTGTTATGGTTAAAAAGATGGCAAATAACTTTAAAAGATAATGATTTATTATTAATAATTTTGCAAACTATTATACCAAGCGTACAGTACGCAGATAAAACAAAAAAAAATATAAATTTAGATAATATTCCTAAGATAGTTGGAAAAATTAATGATAAATATGATGTATCTAAAATCGCAGTAAGTGCTACTGCTGTATCTGAAGTAACCAGAATACCTAGAGCCACTTGCATTAGAAAATTAGAAAAACTTGTTGCTCTAGGATTTTTGCTTCGTGAGACAAAAACAAAAAGGTATTATGTAAATCAAAATATTGAGAGCAAAACGAAAAATATTGTTACCAGCGAAACTGTTAAATTTACTATCGAAACATTTAGCCAGTTCCTTTCCGTCATCTTAAACAGTCTATCAAACTATAAAAAATAAATTAAATTATATAAATTCTTATAAACTGAGAACTAAAATAACTATACAGACTGCTAATCCTCCTGCAACGGACAAGATTTTTAAATTCATTTTTTTTTCAGTCATTTTTTCATCTTTACGTCTTTGTATAAGATCGTTTAGATTCAACCTAACGTTTTTGGAAAATCTTCCTTCTTCATACGAATAATCTCTTCCAAAACTATCCCCAGTTTTTCCCATCTCTTTCCTCATTATATTCATTAGATCACGATTTAAAAAAATGATCCACATATCATTAGTTCATTTTGGGTCTATTTAGTTTATTTTGAACTAAAGCGCCTTTTTACAGAAATTAAGCGAGTTTAAATATGTTTAATTTTTTCAGGAATAATCCCTTTTGGTCTATAGCGCATTATTAATAAAAGCCCAACTCCCATCATTAAATATCTGAAGTAAGGAATGCTATTAATTAAATGAACTTTAAAAACATTAGCTTCTTCTAATCCGCTAGTGAAAAAATTAATTAAAAATAATGCAATTGGCGCAGCTTCAATCCATAAAAACCAAACTGCAAATCCTCCAAGGACAGCTCCAAAATTATTTCCACTACCACCCACGATTACCATTACCCAAATCAAGAATGTATATCGCATTGGTCTATAACTTCCTGGTGTAAATAAACCATCATAAGTTACCATCATTGCTCCAGCGATCCCAACTATTGCTGAACCAAGAACAAAAATTAAGAGATGCTGCTTAACAACATTTTTTCCCATCGCATTAGCAGCTTCTTCATTATCTCTAATTGCTCTCATCATTCTTCCCCACGGTGAATAAAGTGCTTTTTGAGTTACAATCAATAAAATTATAACTACAACGGAAAAAAGACCTGCAAAACATAATTTGACAAATACTGTGGATCCCTCGATTACCAACTGCTTCAGCATTTGCTCTTTCTCTAATGCGTCAGTAATTAAATTCAAAGTACCTTGGTTAAATTTTGCAACTAAATTAATGAACCATTCTTTAGTTTGTAGATCAATCTCATAAGGAACTGGTCTCTTTAAACCAATCACATTTTTAACACCACGAGATAACCAATCTTCGTGTTTTATAACCGCAATTACAATTTCTGATATGAGTAGTGTTGCTATTGCTAAATAATCCGCTCTTAGTCCTAAAGCAATTTTTCCTATAATGTATGCTAAAGCCCCAGCAAAAAAGGCTCCGACTATCCAAGAAAACATTATTGGAAAACCCATGCCACCTAAAAAACCGGTAGTTGCTGGACTAACAGCTTCAATTGATTCAATTGCTGGTCCAGATATTAATCTTAAGAGAATTAAACCCACTATTATAACAAGTGCAATTCCATAGTTTCTTTTATTTGATTTGTTGTATTTTTTGGTAATAAAACGAACTCCAAACACCATTAAAGCAATTAGAAATGCACACAAAATCATATTCAATCCACCAACCTGCCACGCCTCTTTTACAGGTGGAACTGAAACTAAAACAGCCGCTAAACCTCCAAGAGCTGTATAACCCATTATTCCAAAATTTATTAAACCTGCATATCCCCATTGAATATTCGCTCCCATTGTCATAACGGCAGAGATTAAGCACAAGCATAAAATTGATAATGCTATACTCCAAGACTGCAAAAAACCTACTAAAACTATCAGCCCCAACATTATTAGGTACGCGCTTATTACATTTAAGTTCTGCTTCATAAAACTTTTCCTTTAAAAATTCCAGAAGGTCTAAATAATAAAACTACAACTAAAATTGAAAATGAAACTGCAAATTTGTAATCTGTTGATAGTAATTGTAATAAACTGTCAGGTTCTAAACTTTCTGGAAGAATATAAATAAAAAACTTTCTATATGCATAGGTCACGAGTATTTCTGAAAAAGCAATAACATAACCTCCTAAAAAAGCTCCGAAAGGATTTCCTATTCCCCCTACAATTGCTGCTGCAAATATTGGCAGCATATTGTTAAAGTAAGTAAATGGTTTAAAACTTTTATCTAAACCATAGAGAGTTCCACCAATCGTTGCCAAAACTGCTGCTATTATCCAAGTGATCATAACTACTTTTTTTGGATCTATACCAGATAGCAGCGCCAAATCTTCGTTATCTGAATAAGCACGCATACTTTTTCCAGTTTTTGTTTTGTTTAAGAACCAAAATAAAATAGACACAACTATAATTGTAACTAATAAGGTGATAACTTGAGTTGATTTAATAGTTAATCCTTCGTTTAAACCTGTCATTTCTTTAAACTCATTTGCCTTTAAAATAAATTTTTCGCCATCAAAAAATCTTCTGTCAAAAGGCCCAATAATTATTCTTACAATAGCTTGGGTAACAAACATTGTGCCGATACTTACCATTGCAAGTTGAACTGGTGGGCTTTTCTTCGTACGATAATAACTAAAGACTAATTTATCCTTAAAAAGAACATACAATGTTGTAATAATTATTGCGAAAGGAATGGCAAGTAAGGCTGTTGGAAATATGCCAAGACTAATACCTATTGATTGAAAATACCATGTAAATAAAATCGTAAACATGGTTCCAAATGACATTAGGTCTCCAGCTGTAAAATAAGCAAATCTTAAAATTCCATAAATTAAAGAAACAAAAATGGCGCCTAAGGCTAACTGAGAACCATAGGATAAAGCTGGTACGAATATGTAATTTAAAAGTAAAACTATTGCATTTATAATATCCATATTACCCACCTAAAAATGACCTTCTAACTTCAGGATCATTTAATAATTCTTTTCCAGTACCAGAAAATTTATTTTCTCCAGTTACTAAGACATATCCTCTGTCTGCGATGCTTAGAGCCTGTTTTGCATTTTGTTCAACCATTATGATTGCTACGTTTGTTTTTTTAACTTTTAATATATGGTCAAATAATTCATCCATTACTATTGGCGAAACACCAGCTGTCGGTTCATCAAGCATCAATACAGAAGGTTTGGTCATTAAAGCTCTACCCAAGGCTACTTGTTGTCTTTGGCCGCCTGATAATTCTCCAACAATTTGAGCTTTTTTTTCTTTTAAAACCGGAAACAATGCAAAAATTTCTTCGATAATTTCTTCGATGCGTTCTTCTCTTAAAAAAGCACCCATTTCTAAATTTTCTTGTACACTTAATCCAGTAAAAACATTTCTACTTTGGGGTACAAATGATATTCCTTCTTTGACTCTATCTTGTGGTGTTAATTTTGATATATCTTTTCCATCAATAAAAATTTTTCCTGATTTAAGATTTAATAAACCAAGCATTGCCTTCATTGCAGTGGATTTTCCTGCTCCATTAGGTCCAAGGATAGCAACGATTTCGCCTCTATTTACAGTAATTGTGCAGGAGGTGATTATGTCTGCTCCTCCATAACCACCGGTCATATTTTCACCAGAGAAAAAAGTCATTAAATAGCTCCGTTTCTAGTCTTAGAACCTCTTCCAAGATAGCTTTCTATTACTTGTTCATTATTTTTTACCTCGTCTGAAGTTCCTTTAAACAAAACGGATCCCTCTGACATAACGATTACTGGATTACAGAGTCTACTTATAAAATCCATATCATGTTCAATCATACAAAAAGTATAACCTTTTTCTTTATTTAGTCTTAAAATTGCGCTTCCAATATCTTTTAGTAAAGTTCTATTTACTCCTGCCCCAACTTCATCAAGCAAAACTAATTTAGCATCAACCATCATAGTTCTGCCAAGTTCTAATAATTTTTTTTGTCCTCCTGATAAATTGCCAGCCAGTTCCTTAGACAACTGAGTAAGATTTAAAAATTCAATTACTTCAAGAGCTTTTTCTTTAATTTTTTTTTCTTCTTTATTTACAATTTTTGAACTAAATAAAGCATTGGTTAATTTTTCTCCAGACTGTTTGCCTGGAACCATCATTAAATTTTCTAAGACAGTAAGATTAGTAAATTCGTGTGCAATCTGAAAAGTTCTGAGTAAACCTTTTGAAAATAATTCATACGAAGGTATTCCAGTTATATTTTCGCCCTGAAATAATACACTTCCATCCGAAGGCATTAAATTACCCGCAATTAAATTAAACAAAGTTGTTTTTCCTGATCCATTGGGACCAATTATTCCAGTGATGGAACCTTTTTTAATTTTAAGTGAACATTTTGATACAGCGGCTAATCCTCCAAAATATTTGGAAAGATTATCCACTTGTAAAATATTTAAATCTTGCTCCATAAAATTATGCTTTATTTAATCTTTTTAAAATATTGTTAAGAGATTTTTCCAAAGATTTGTAAAAGCCAGATCGTCTAAGTTCTTTAACTCCTTGCTCGTTAAGTCCTCCTGGAGTTTGAGATTCTGAAACTAAATATTTTAAATGTTTTTTTGAATTGACTACCGAATCTTCTGATAAGGCTACAAACAATGAAGTAATATATTTTTGAGCTTCATTTCTTTTAATTCCTTTTTTAGACAACCAATCTGATAAAACTTTTAATATTTCATAAAAAGGAGCCATCATTCCTGAGGTGGCCCAGAAATTTTTTGATGATTTTTCACTTCGAATTTCGATTGTTGTGCCAATTTTATCAAAAAAGTTTTTTACTTGCTTATCCGGTGGAAAAATTGGAACCGGCCCCTTCCCTAGCGAAATTGGTGGTAATGGTATAGCCCTAACAATTTTTGCCCTTCTCTTAACTATTTTTTTTAGTTGAGCTAAATTAATTGTAGAAATAAAACTAATAATCTTTTGATTAGATCTAAAATTTAATTTTTGTAATATTTTTGAACCTACTTTTGGTGTTACAGCTAAAAAAACCCAATTACATTTATCAACAATTTCTTGATTAGTTTTTCCAATATTAACTTTTCTAAATCTTTTTTTTAATTTTTGAGCTATATTTCTATTTCTTGGCGAAACAAAAATTTTTTGAAAGGAAATCTTTGAAGTGCAAATTCCAGTTACAACTGATAGAGTAATTTTTCCAGTTCCTATAAATCCTAACTTCATGATGAAATGAAGAATATAGAAGCCCTACCCTTAAATAAAGAGAATTTTAAAGATCTATTTTCGCTAAACTTTTTAATCATCTTAGTTATTTATTTTACTAGTGTCTTGGCAAATTTATAGAAGCTTTAAAAAATCTTAAACTAAATACCTTTTTCAATATTTGAGTAAATAACAGACTTATCAACTTGACCAAGAGTTCTAGAAACTTCTGCGCTTCCTTTATAAACAAGAATTGTGCTTCTATGATCAATTTTTAAATATTTGCCAATATCTTTCATTTTTGGATGGTTATAGTATAAAAACAAAACGTCTTTAAAATCCTTTTCCGCTTGATCAAGCACAACTTTTTGCCTTTTGCATGTTCCACAGTACTTGTTCCATGCCGTTACTACAACGGTTTTTCCATTTTTTTTAGCTTCTTCAAATGTATCAATCGTAAAATTTAATTTCTGATTTTCAGCAGAAAAAGCGTTTGTGCATATTAATAAGAAAATAATTACGAGAATTTTTTTCATTATTACATATATATTTTATCAGCAAGACCGTAACAAAGAATAGCGCTTAAAATTGTAAAAACTAGTGGTGCAATAACCCCTTCGTTTGAATCGTTTTTTATTCCTGTCTTGTCAATTTTAATTGAGTAAGTATTTACAATGAAGATACAAAGATTTTGTACAAAAATTAAATTAAAAAATGCCCAAGTACCTTCTACTCCTCCAGGTCTAATGAACATAATGTAAAGAGCCATTAATAATGCTCCAAGAAACGAAGCACCTATCATTCGCATTATAGGTGTTGCTGTTTCGTCCATTTCAAATTTAGCTCTAAAATTTTTGTTATTAATTATCATTTGATAAGCATAAACTCCGAAACCTAAAAAATGAATTATGAAAACTGCTAAATAAATTATTCCGTTAAATTGTTCTATCATTTTTATGATCCTTTCTTATTATTAATCTTTATAGATTAACTTTACTCAATTCATACATTTGAACAACTTCGATACATTCATCGAAAATAGGTTTTGCTATTGGGTTATTACCTGAAGCAAACTTCTTCATTTCTTCCTCATTATGAACTGAGACTTTAAACATAACATAACTTTTGTCTGGTGCTATTGCTGGAACTGTTTTTTCAACATGAGCAATAGTTTTTCTTACTGCCATTCCTTCATCTGATTGCATAAATCCCATGAACTTTTCAAATTTTCCTTCACCAGATTTAAGTTTTGCTATTGCAAGCATTTCTTTTTCCATATTATCTCCCCCTTGTTTGATAATTAATGTTGTAAAAATTATAGCTAATCTCATATAATTAGCTAGATGAAAAAAGTAGTCATTTATACTGGTGATCTATGCATACATTGTGACTGGGCAATAGATTTATTAAATAGAAAAAAAATTGAATTTACAGAACACAATATTGCGGAAGATTCGGAAAGAAGAGAAGAAATGTTAAAAAAATCGAATGGGGCCAAAACTGTACCTCAAATATTTATTGGAGACCATCATATTGGGGGTAACAGAGAACTTCAGGCGCTAGAAAAAGATGGAAAGCTTAATTCTCTTTTAGAAATTTAATTATGAAAAATAAAATTTACATTATACATGAGAATGACGAATGGATAGAACCATTAAGAAAGGAATTGAAAAATATAAATGCTCCTTTTGAAGAATGGCATTTAGGAAGAGGAAATGTCGATCATTTAGATAAACCTCCTAAAGGTGTTTTTTATAACAGAATGAGCGCAAGTTCACATACTAGAGGACATAGATATGCCCCAGAATACACTGCTGTCGTTTTAAACTGGTTAGAAAAAAACAACAGAAGAGTCATTAACAATTCAAGAGCATTAAGTTTAGAAATTAGTAAATCTCTTCAATATAAAGAGTTAGAAAAGTATGGGATTAAGACACCCAAAACAATTTATTGTAGTAATAAAGAAAGTATTCTTAAATCTGCAAACACATTTCATGAACCTTTTATAACCAAACACAACAGAGCCGGTAAAGGGTTGGGCGTTAAATTATTTAACAATAAAAAAGAATTAGATTCATACGTAAGTAGCAAAGATTTTGAACCTTCTATTGATGGAATAACACTTCTTCAAGAATATATAAATGCTAAGCCTAAAGTTATAAATAGAGTAGAATTTGTAAATTCTAAATTTTTATATACGGTCGAAGTTGATGCCTCAGAAGGATTCGAGTTGTGTCCAGCATGCCCAGAAGATCAAATCGATGAACCAGAAACTCAATTCTTCGGTGAATTTTGTCCAACTATTGGAAATAAATTTAGAATAATAAAAAATTACAAAAGAGGTTCGCTTATAGATAAATATGAAAAATTTATTTCTGAAAATGGAATTGAAATAGCAGGTATTGAATATATTGTTGACAAAAATGGTGAAATTTATACATACGATGTCAATACAAATACCAATTATAATTCACAAGCCGAAAAAAAATCTGAAATACAAGGAATGAAATCAATAGCAGAATTTTTAAAAGAAGAACTTTTGCTTTTAAGTAATATTAAGGTTGTTGCTTAATTTATTTTTTTTTTGGAACAAACACTAAACTTAGGCCATTGTTACAATATCTTTTTCCAGTTGGTTGAGGGCCATCATCAAATATATGACCATGGTGACCGCCACATTTCTTACAATGATACTCGGTTCTTGGTGAACCAGTTAAATTATCAATTTTCGTTTCGAATACATTAGGTAATGATTCAAAAAAAGATGGCCATCCACTTCCACTTTCATATTTTTTCTTTGATTCAAAAAGTTTAGTGTCACATGATGCACAAAAATAATCTCCTTCCCTTTTTTCATCATTTAGAGAACTGGATCCTGGAGCTTCTGTACCCTCTTCGTATAAAATATGTTTTTGTTCTTCGGTTAACATTCTAAATTTCTTCTATAAAATTCTCCGCCGCTGTAAGTTCGCATTTTCCTTCTTCTACCACTAACTTTTTTACAATTCCGTTTTCTAGTAGCATTGTGTATCTTTTTGATCGCGGCCCCCATCCTCTCCAATTAAATTCGGCTCCTATACTTTTAGTAAAATCTCCTTTTGCATCAGCTAGTAAAGTTAATTGATCTTTTAAATTATAACTTTTTCCCCAGGCTTCCATTACAAAAGGATCATTGATTGAAATACAAAATATTTTTTTAATATTTTTACTTTTTAGTTGTTCAGCAAATTTTAAAAAGCTTGGCAAATGCTTATTTGAACAAGTGGGTGTAAACGCACCAGGTAAACCAAATAGAATTACTCTGTCATTATTTAAAATTTCTTTCGTGGATATTTCTTTATGTTCTTTATCTAAAATAATTACTTTTGAATCAGGAAGTTTCTCGCCTTCTTTAATCCTCATGTACGCCGCCCTTTAGAAGATAAAATAATACCTACAATTATCAATATGGCCCCAATTAAATGAAAAATCATAAATTCTTCACCAAATATTAATATTGCCATTATTGTACTAAAAATTGGCATTAAATGTAAAAATATTCCTGATCTATTGGCACCAATTATTGCTATGCCTTTAATCCAGCAAATAAATGAAGCTAAACCAGGAAATAATACAACATATGCCAGCGTAAGAACGAAAGGCTTCTCTAAGGTTACGTAATACCCTTGGCTCATCTCCACTAAATAAATTGGTAGTAAACAGAGCAGACCTGAACTTATAATTATTTGTAGGAGGGAAAATTGTGATAATTCTAATTTTTTCTTTTTTAATAAAGCGGAATAAAGTGCCCACGAAAGCATTGCTATTATTATTGATAAATCACCCTTATTAAATCTTAGCTCTCTAATCTTTTCCTCATTAATTTGTGTAATTATCGCTATCACACCAAGCATAGAAAATAAGACTCCCATTATTTGATAAAAATTTGTTTTTTCAATTTTTAACAAAGATGAAAAAAAAATGATCATAACTGGAATCGTAGATATCATTAAAACACCACTTATTACTTGAGTAAACTGTAATGAATAATAAACTATAGAGTTAAATAATGTGATACTGGTAATTCCTAAAATAAAAATATATTTTAAATTGCTTAGCACGTGTGATCTCATTCTATAAATTTCTTTTAGTGTAAAGGGTGCTAATATTAACCAAGCAAATAACCACCTATAAAAATTTAGAGTGAATGGAGGTATATCAAATGAGCTTGCTGCTTTTCCTACAATAAAATTGCCTGACCAAAATAAAGTGGCAAGTATAAGAAAAATATATGCGCTATTATTTTTTGAAATCAGAATGATACCTAGCTAAATCTTGCTGAATTATATGGTGTTAAATCTAAATTTGTATTTTCATTAGCAATCATTCCAGCAATAATTTTCCCTGAAATTGCTCCAAGAGTCCAACCAAGATGATGGTGGCCGAAAGAATAGAATAAATTTTTATGATTCTTTGACGGTCCTATTACAGGTAAAAAATCTGGCAAGGTTGGCCTAAAACCTAACCACTCGTCTTCGTGTTTAGTTAGTTCTGGAAAGAGATATTTTGCATTATTTACCAAATTTAATATTCTTTTTTTACTTGGAGGATTATAAAGACCTCCAAATTCCACGGTACCAACAACTCTTAAACCTTGCTCCATAGGTGTTATTCCAAATCCTCTATTTAAAAAAATTACTGGTCTAGAAAGAAGATGATCATGACCCTTAAAATGAACATGGTAACCTCTTTCTGTATCTAAAGGAATTTTTTCATTTACTTGATTTGTTAATTTTTTTGAGAAAGCTCCACACGCTATTACTGCTTTATCAAAAGAATAAGAATGTGAATCAGTTTTGATCAGTGGTTTATCATTTTGTAAAAAGTCTATTTTTATTACATTTTGTTTTTTAAAATGACCACCTTTCTTTAAAAATAAATCAAATAATTTAAGTAAAATTTTTTTAGGATTTCTTGCATGTCTTGCGCCAGGATATAATACTCCTCCATGATAAATTTTTTTTATATTAGGCTCAAGATCATGAATTTCATCAGGTGTTAGCAGTTGTTGTTTTACTCCAAGTTTATCTCTTATATTAATCTCTAATTCTCTACTTTTTAAATCTTTATTTGTCCAAAAATAAATAATACCTTTGCTTTCCACTAATCCTGCAAGATTAATATCTTCAAAAAGTTCATCGTAGGCTGGTAATGCTATATCTAAAATTTGATGCATGTACTTTGCTGTATGCATCATATTTTTTGTACTACAGTTCTTTAAAAATTTTAAAAACCACGGAATCATTCTAGGTACATAATTCCATTTCAAAGCTAAAGGCCCTGTTGAAGTTAATAACATTGATGGAATATCAATCAATATATCTGGTCTGTTAATTGGTACCGCTGAATAAGGAGAAAAGTGTCCTGCGTTGCCATAGGAAGCAGAATTGTTTCCTGGATCTTCGCGATCTATGAGCGTGACTTTAAAACCCTTTTTAATCAAACAAAGAGAAATACAGACGCCTTGTATTCCAGCTCCAATAACTCCAACTGAAGACTTCATCTTTGCATCTTCATTCATAATACCCTTCGTTATATCTTATTTGAAACTTAATTATGAAGTGACAAGTTATACAGCTTTTTTTTGCTGAACCACATGAATTGGTTTAGGTTTTTTTGTTGGCTCTTCTCTTTCGATAATTTCTTCAATTGCAATATCTTCTTCCGTATTTGACTTGCCGTTATTGGATCTCTTAATGTAACCATCAATATCGGCACCTTCCTCTGTTTTCAGAGTATTTTTAAAGAAAATATCTCCTTTGATTACAGCTGACTTTCCAACTATTACTGTGTCTGCTGAAATTTTTCCTTCTACATGTCCATTTATTTCTATAACTGAAGCTTCGATTGTACCTCTCACTGATCCGGTTTCTGCTATTGTCATTTCAGAAACAAATATATTTCCATTGATCAAGCCCGAAATATCAATACATCCTGAAGTTCTTAAGTCACCCTCAAGCTGCATAGTTTCGCCAACATGTGAACGTCCACTATGATTAATTTGTTTTGTTTCGGTGCCACGTAAAGTTTTGAACATTAATTTTATTTAAGCACAAAAAACATAAATTGAAAAACTAAAAAACAAGATAATTTAGCCTATATTATACAATCCTAGGTTGTTTATTAAGACTTCTCTTTTACATCTTTTTTTATGTTACTTCTTCCTGCTGATAAACTTTGCAACTCATTACGATCCCCAAACCAATCATTATTGATAGCATTGAAGACCCACCATAGGACATGATCGGAAGAGGTGCACCCACAATAGGTAGTAAACCTAATACCATCGCCATATTTACTGTGACATAGACAAAAAACGCTGCTGCAAAACCAAAGCAAAACAATCTAGCAAAATTATTTCTTGATTGGTTTCCAATACTAGTAATCCTGTAAATAATAAGAGCATAAATTATTAACAGAATAATTGATCCAACAAAACCAAACTCTTCGGAAAATAATGTAAATATAAAATCAGTATGTTTTTCAGGTAAATAATCTAAATAACTCTGGCTTCCAAGAAGAAAACCTTTTCCAAAAATGCCCCCAGACCCCACGGCAATTTTTGATTGAAGAATTTGATAGCCAGCTCCCAGTGGATCTCTTTCTGGATTGAAAAAAGTCAAAATTCTTGACTTTTGATAAGGCTTTAAAAATGATATCCCTACTGGGATTAAGCATATAGTAATAAAAAAGGTATACAAAAAATATTTTATTTTAAAACCCGTCAACCAAATAACAATGAGACCTGTAATAGCAATCAATACTGCTGTTCCTAGATCCGGTTGAGATACAACTAAATATACCGGAACCAGAAAACTGAGAAAAGGTATAAAAATATGTTTTATACTATTTACATTTTGTGATGGGATTTTATTATAATATCTTGCCAAAAAAACAATTAAAGAAACTTTCATCAGTTCAGAAGGTTGGAGATTAATAAAGAATAAATTTATCCAACGTTTTGATCCTGAAGCAGTAATTCCAAATAAATCAACACCAAACAATAAAATTAATACTAAAAAATAAAATATATAAGCTGATTTATACCAATACTGAATTCTAAAAAAAGAAATCACAATAAAAAGTAAAAAGAAAGTACTAAATCTATATAAATGGCTTTGAGTATGATAAGAAAAATTTCCTCTTTCAGAAGAATACATTGCAAAAAGACTTATTATTCCCAATAATAAAATTAAAAATAGCAAAACAAAATCAAAAGCGAGTATTTTTTCACCAAAACTTTGATTTCTTTTTTGAAAATAATTTCTTATCATCGCTAAACCTCTTGAAATAAATCTAATTGATATTTTTTTCTTAATTTATGCCTATCTAATACTTTTTTTAATACTTTCTTTGCTATTGGTGCTGCACCCGAACTTCCCGCACCACCATGTTCAATTACAACACTAATGGCATATCTTGGATTCTTATAAGGAGCAAAAGCTATAAATAGTGCATGATCTCGCCTTTCATAAGGCAAATCTTTTTGTTTTAGTTTAAGTTCTCTCTCTTCCGCGGTAATTCTTCTTATTTGAGACGTACCAGTTTTTCCTGCATACATATATTCTTTTGTTAACCTGGACCTATAAGAAGTTCCCATTGGTTCATTAGTGGCACCATACAATGCATCAAGTACAAATTTAATATTTTCTGGGTTTCTATATAGTTTTTTTAAATTAGAAGAATTTAAATTTATGTCATTATTTTTATTTATAAATTCTTCACGCCAAGCATCGATGATTGGTTGTAGTGCATATTTGTCATCAATTATTCTTGGTTTAATTTCATATCCTCCATTAGCGAGTTGCGCCATCATTAAACATAACTGTAAAGGTGTGCTTTGAAAATAACCTTGACCGATTCCTGAAATTAAAGTTTCACCAAGCACCCATCCTTTTCCAATATTTTTTAATTTCCATTTTGTATCTGGAACAACGCCAGCCTTCTCTTCATAAAATGAATTTAAAACTTTTTTTCCTAATCCAAAATCTTTTGATGTAATTGAAAGTCTGTCTACACCTAATCTTCGTGCAACTTCATAAAAATAAACATCGCATGATTGCTTGATTGCACTCCTCAGGTTCATAAATCCATGACCTTTTTCTTTCCAACAATGATATTTTTGACCGTAAAGTTCTATGCTCCCTTTACATTCAATAATTTTTTTGGGGTTAATTACATCGTTTTCTAAAGCCGACAAGGCCACAATAGGTTTAATGGTAGAACCGGGTGGATACAGTCCTGCCATTGGCTTATTAATTAATGGTTTTTTCTTATCTTTAATTAAAATTTCCCACTCTTTTTGGCTTATGCCATGTACAAACTTATTTGGATCAAAGGTTGGGCTGGATACCAAAGAAATTATATCGCCTGTATATATATCCATAACGCAAATTGATCCACTTTTTTCTTTAACTAATTCAAGTGAAAATTTTTGAACTTCTTGGTCTATGGTTGTCCTAAAATTTTGACCTTCAATCCCTTTGACTAATGCTAGTTCTTTAATCCTCTTACCATAAGCATTTACTTCAAATCTTTGAATTCCAGGTTTGCCAATAATTTTAGGATTTAATAATTTTTCTAAACCGTTTTTTCCAGTTTTCAATCCAGGAACATGAATTTCTCTTAATAATTCACTTTCTTCTAAATCTTTTACACTAGCATCCGAAACATATCCTACTATGTGCGATGATGAACCGTCTTCAGAATATTTTCTTGCTAAAGCTACTACTGGTTTTACACCCTGCATTTCATGTAAAAAAAGATTAAGTTTAGAAAATTCAGACCATGTTAAATTATCTGAAACTATAATGGGTTCCCAACGTTTACGTTTCTTTAATCTTTTTATTAACCTTCTTTTTTTTGTCTCCGTAAAATCAATTATTCTTGATAATTTGAAAAATAATACTTCCATATTAGGGACATCTTCTGGGATCATATGTAATTGAAAAGTTTGTGTATTATCAGCAATTTTTTTACCAAAATAATCTTCGATTATCCCTCTTTGAGGAACTAATTTCCATTCTCTCAATCGATTTTTATCTGATAACGATTTATATTTTATATTTTCAGAAATTTGCAAATAAAAAAGACGACTTATTATACTGACAAAAACTCCTATCTTTAATGTAGATAAAATAAACATCCGTCTGCTAATTAGCTTTGATTTATTTTGAAATGTTTCAGTAAAAGGTGTCATTAAATTATGATCTCATTAAGTTTGAAATGACTGAGAAGCCTCCCCATAACACTGGATAAAAAATAAATGTAAATACAGAGTTTTTTAACAAATACACATAATCAATTGAATAGCTCGAATAATATAATGAAATAAAATAAATAAAATTAGCAAATAATAATGCTGGAATAAAACTTATCCAATCATTCACTAATGTTATTCTCACAGTAACAACTCTTACATAGGATGCTACCCCAGCGACCATTAGTAGTGATAGAGCATTAACACCCAATGGAAACCCTAGAACAACATCGCTGATAATACCAGACAAAAATATTAAACCTAAACCTAAACTTTGAGGTTGTCTTAAAATCCAGTAGTACACTAGAATATAATGAATGTTTACAGAGAAAAATTTAATATTAATTATAGAACTTCCATTTAGTGAAATAATAAAAAGTATTAATATTGGCAACGCAGCAATAAATCTAAACCAAAAATTTTTAGTGGAAATGCTCATATAATAATTTATTTAATCTTTTGATTTTTCTCCTAAATTAACGTTTACGAAAGTAATTTGATTTAAATCAGAAAATAAAGAAACTTCTATTTCTTCCTTTGCAAATTCTGTTTTGCCAATAATAATACCTGGAGCAAAAATTCCTTCTTTTCCTGATGTATAAATTTTATCCCCTTCTTTAATTTTATGATTTTTAGGTAAATACTGTAATGTTGGCGGATTCGTTCCATGCCCACTCAATATAGCATGGCTTCCCGATGGTTCTGATATAACTGGAATTTTACTATTTAAATCCGTAATGAGCAAAATTCTAGATGAAAAATAATTTACATCAACTATCCTGCCTATAAAATTTTTTCCATCTAAAACCGCCATACCATTTTTTATATCTTTATTGGCGCCGACATTGATAACAAAAGAATTAAGATATGGACTCTGTTTATCAAGCATGACTCTAGCACTTACTAAGTTAGATGATGATGCTACCTGTTCATTAATTAATTTTCTTAATTGAGTATTTTCTAATTCTAAAAAATCTGATGTAGAAATTTTATTTTTTAATTCATTGTTTTCTTTTATTAAATTATTATAATCGCTATAAAGATTGAAGTGTCTTTCTACTACACCGTATGACGTAGAAATAACTTTTGTTGGATAGCTCGCGACTATAGCCGCTCTATAAACTAGATCTTTAATTACCGACCTGATTCCATTTAGTGGTTTTGTTTCTATCGTTTCTAAAAAAATAAGTAATACTGAGAGAAGCGCTAGTCCAAATAATGAATATCTTTGTTGAGTTCCTTTTCTTAAAAAAGCGGATCTTATTGCTATTCCAACATCCTCACGACTTGTATCCATATTTCATTTCTCTATCTAAATCTAATATGGACTAAGATACTAACATCGCAGAAAATGTTTCTTCTTGGTCCAAAGCTTTTCCTGTTCCAATTGCAACACAAGACAGAGGATCTTCAGCAATTATAACAGGTAACCCTGTTTCTTTTGAAATTAGTTTGTCTATATTTTTTAGAAGAGCTCCGCCTCCTGTAAGCACTAAACCCATATCTACTAAATCTGCAGATAATTCTGGGGGTGTTTTTTCTAAAGCATCTTTAATTCCGCCTAAAATTTGATTTAATACTGGCTTTAAAGCTTCAGCTGTATCTTCTTCTTTGAGTGATATTTCCTTCGGAGTTCCCGATCTGATGTCTCTTCCTTTCATAAGATAGGTATTTCCACTGGTTGCTACAGCCGTACCAATCTCCTTTTTAATTTTTTCTGCGCTTGCTTCTCCAACCAACAAATTAAATGTTTTTCTCATATAAGAAATAATAGCTGCATCCATTGCATCGCCTGCAACTCTTAAAGAATTTGCATAAACTACTCCCCCTAATGATAAAACGGCAATTTCAGTGGTACCTCCACCAACATCAACAACCATGGATCCTGTTGCATCTGAAATAGGAAGTCCGGCTCCAATTGCTGCAGCTATAGGCTCTTCAATTAAATTAACTTTTCTTGCTCCCGCTGCTAAAGCTGAATCTTGAATAGCTTTTCTCTCAACAGGAGTTGAGCCCGTTGGGACACATATTAATATTCTAGGATTTGCAAAAGCTTTTCTTTTATGAACTTTTTTAATAAAATGTTTTATCATTTCTTCTGTAACTACAAAGTCAGCAATTACACCGTCTCTTAAAGGTCTAACCGCTGAAATGTTTCCGGGTGTTCTACCCAACATAGTTTTTGCTTCGTCTCCTACTGCAAGAACTGACTTTTTTCCTCTATCTTCAATAATTGCAACAACTGATGGTTCATTAAGAACAATTCCTTGTCCTTTCACATATACCAAGGTATTTGCCGTTCCTAAATCTATAGCCATATCTGTTGACCAAATCTGACTTAATTTATCCAGTCCTAACATTTATATTCCTTTCATTTTTTGTTGTTGGTGTCCCTTTTGCACTTGATATCCATCGGGTGCAGTTTTTTTTCTTTTTATAATCATCTTGTTTAATGCATTTAAATATGCATTGGCAGAAGCAACCAAAGTATCAGTGTCAGCTGCTTGGCCAACTGTTGTTTTTCCATTCTCTTCAATTCTTACACTCACTGTAGCCTGTGCATCTGTACCTTCTGTTACAGCATGCACTTGATAAAGCTGAAGTTTTACATCATGAGGATACAATTTTTTTACACATTTGAAGATAGCATCCACTGGACCATCTCCAATTTCGGTAGCTTGTTTAATATTTCCATAAATTTCTAGTGTCATATCTGCTCTTTGTGGTTCTCCAGTTCCAGCAAAAACTTTTAAAGATTTCAAATTAATAACGTTATCTTCTTTGATCAAACTATCATCCACTAAAGCCGCAATATCTTCATCGTAAACATGCTTTTTTTTATCAGCAAGAATTTTAAATTTGCCGAATGCAATTTGAATTACATCATCAGTAATATCTTTATAACCAAGATCTGTTAATTTATCCTTAAAAGCATGTCTTCCAGAATGTTTTCCCATAACTAAAGAGGTTTGTTTAACACCAACACTTTCAGGAGTCATAATTTCATATGTGTTTCTATTTTTTAACATTCCGTCCTGGTGAATTCCAGACTCGTGAGCAAAAGCATTTTTTCCAACAATTGCTTTATTAAATTGAACGGGAAAGCCTGTGGCATTTGAAACAACTTTTGAAGCTTTGCTTAATAATTTTGTATTTATACCTGTTTCAAATGGCATTAGATCATTTCTTGTTTTCATTGCCATTACAATTTCTTCAAGAGCTGCATTACCTGCTCTTTCCCCTATTCCATTAATTGTACATTCAATTTGTCTAGCACCCGCTGTAACTCCCGCTAAGGAATTTGCAACTGCTAAACCTAAATCGTTATGACAATGAGTTGATAAAATAGCCTTATCTATATTTGGCACTTTGTTAATTAAAGTCTCAATTATTTTTTTAAATTCTGAAGGCACAGAATATCCAACTGTATCTGGTATATTAATTGTTTTCGCCCCACATTTAATTGCAAGCTCTACGGTCTTGCACATAAAATCCACATTTGTTCTTGTTCCGTCTTCACAAGACCATTCTATATCATCAGTAAACTTTCTTGCATAAGTTACATGTTCTTTTATTGCTTCGATTACTTCTTCGGGTGATTTATTTAATTTATGCTTCATGTGAAGCGGACTTGTAGAAATAAAAGTATGAATTCTAAATCTTTCAGCTGATTTTAAAGCTTCATGACACGCATCGATATCTTTTTTTACATGTCTAGATAATCCACAGGGAATTGATTTTTTTAAAATTTTACTAACTTCAGTAACAGCTTCAAAATCACCTGGAGAAGCAATTGGAAATCCTGCTTCAATAATATCAACACCCAGTTCATCAAAAACTCTTGAGATTTGAATTTTTTCTTCAAGACTCATTGACGCTCCTGGCGATTGTTCGCCATCGCGCATGGTTGTATCAAATATATAAACTCTATTTTTATCTTCGGGCATTAATCCTCTAAATTAGGTAAATTCTTTCAACTAGATAATGTACAACCTAAGCTAGTCTTATGCAAAAGATTTTTGATTTTCTTAACAAAAAATTAACTAAATTTACTAATTTTTTGATTTATCGACCAGTTTGTTTTTGCCAATCCATGGCATTAGCTCTCTCAGCTTCTTACCCACCTTTTCTATGGGATGTTCCGCAAGTTCCTTTCTCATTTTTAGGAAATTTTTCTGACCATTTTTGTTTTCATCCATCCACTGTTTAGCAAATCTTCCTGACTGGATATCCTTTAATACTTCCTTCATTTTTTCTTTAGTTTTTGAATCTATAATTTTTTTTCCTGTAATATATTCCCCGTATTCTGCTGTATTTGAAATTGAATAATTCATATTTGCTATTCCACCTTCATAAATAAGGTCTACGATTAATTTGACTTCATGCACACATTCAAAATATGCCATCTCTGGAGAATATCCTGCTTCAACAAGCGTTTCGTAACCATTTTTTATTAATTCTACCAAACCTCCACATAAAACTGATTGCTCGCCAAATAAATCCGTTTCACATTCTTCTTTAAAGTTAGTTTCTATTACACCAGCCTTACCACCTCCTATAGCGCAAGCATATGAAAGTGCTAAATCTTTTGCATTACCGGAACTGTTTTGATGAATTGCCATCAAACAAGGAACTCCACCTCCCTTTCGATATTCACTTCTTACTAAATGGCCTGGGCCTTTCGGTGCAATCATAAAAACATCAAGATCTTTTCTAGCATTTATAAGTTTAAAATGTATATTTAATCCATGAGCAAAAGCTAAACTTGTTCCTTCTCTCATTCGTTGCTCTATATGATTTTTGTAAATTTGTGACTGTAATTCATCAGGGGTTAAAACCATTAGAACGTCTGCCCATTCAGCAGCATCTGAGAGAGACATTACTTTTAGTCCTTGAGATTCAGCTTTTTTTTTGCTGGGTGAACCTTCTCTTAATGCAATAGCTACTTCTTTTACACCACTATCTTTTAAATTTAATGCGTGAGCATGTCCTTGACTTCCAAATCCAAAAATTGCAACTTTTTTTGATTTAATTAAATCTACTTTTGCATCTTTTTCATATAACATTTTCATAAAATTTCCTTTAATTTTGCCTGTATATTTCTGAACCTTTGGTCATTGCTACAACTCCTGTTCTTGAAGCGCTCGCTAAACCAAGTGGTTGCAATTTTTTAATTAACTCATCAATTTCTTTCTCTAAAGCTGAAACTTCAAATACCAAAGATTTTTCTGTTTTATCCAAAACAGTATACTTATATTTTTTACACAATTTCTTAGCTTTTTCTAGTTGTGTTTTCGAAGAAACAACTTTTAATAGCACTAATTCTCTCATCAGTGTTTTTTTATTCCGAGGAAAATCAGCTACTTCGTGAACTGGAACAAGTTTTTTTAATTGAGATCTTATCTGTTGAAGCACTTGTGGCGTTCCTGACGTAGTAATAGTGATGCGAGATATATTTTTTTTCTTATCTACTTCAGCTACAGCAAGCGAATCAATATTATATCCTCTTCCAGAAAATAATCCTATTACTCTAGCAAGAACTCCTGATTCATTATCTACCCACACAACAATAATGTGATTTTCAATTTTTTCTTTTTTGGTTGCAAAACTATAAGCTGACTTTACCATAATTAAACAAGCACCTTTCCTTCATCTGATATTTCTTCCTCTTCATCTTGTTTACCTAACAACATTTGATTATGTGGTTTTCCAGAAGGTATCATCGGATAACAATTTTCTTGTTTATCAACAACACAATCAAAAATAACTGGTTTATTAACTGCTAACATTTGTGCAATTTTTTCATCTAGTTCATCTGGTTTATTTGCTCTAATTCCAACGCAACCGTATGCTTCTGCTAATTTAACAAAATCTGGTAAAGCCGCTGTATAACTTTCTGAATAATTTTTGTCATGTAAAAGTTCTTGCCACTGTCTAACCATTCCCATGTACTCATTATTGAGAATAAATATTTTAATTGGCAATTTGTATTGCACAGCAGTTGACATTTCTTGCATGGTCATTAGAACAGAAGCTTCGCCTGCTATATCTATAACCAACTTGTCAGGATTCGCCACTTGAACTCCTATAGCTGCTGGCAATCCATAACCCATAGTGCCTAAACCTCCCGAGGTCATCCATCTGTTAGGTTTATCAAATTTATAATGTTGAGCTGCCCACATTTGATGTTGCCCTACTTCTGTTGTTATAAAAACATCTTGAGCTTTAGTTAATTCATAAAGTCTTTGAACTGCAAATTGTGGTTTGATCACTTCTTGACTATTTTTATATGCTAGAGAATTTTTTTTTCTCCAATTTTCAATTTGACTCCACCATGCGGAAATCTTTTCTTTGTTAGAATTTTCAAAATCTGGGTGTTTTTGTTTTATTTCTGAAACCAATTTTTCTAGAACTAGTTTAACGTCCCCAACTAGTGCAATATCAACTTTAACATTTTTATTAATCGATGATGGATCAATATCAATATGTATTTTTTTTGATTTAGGAGAAAATTCATCGATTTTACCAGTTATTCTATCATCAAAACGCGCCCCTATGTTTATCATCAAATCACAATCGTGCATTGCATTGTTTGCTTCGTAAGTACCATGCATACCTAACATTCCTAAAAATTGTTGATCATTTCCAGGATATGCTCCTAAACCCTGGAGAGTAGATGTAATTGGAAATCCTGTTACAGAAACTAACTCTCTAAGTAACTGTGTTGCTTTTGGTCCAGAATTAATTACTCCGCCCCCGGTATACAAAATAGGCTTTGAAGATTTGCTAATTAATTCAATAACATTTTCAATATTTTTTTCTTGTCCATTAAATTTAGCTTTTATTTTTCTATTATTATCTTTTAATGCTTTAGGTTTTATATATTTTCCTTTTTGAAATTGAATATCTTTTGGTATGTCAATTAAAACAGGTCCAGGTCTTCCTGTGGTGGCAACTTCAAAAGCCTTATGCATAATTGAAGACAGTTTATTTACATCTTTAACTAACCAGTTATGTTTAGTGCATGGTCTAGTTATTCCTGTAGTATCACACTCTTGAAAAGCATCGGTGCCAATAAGATGTGTTGGTACCTGTCCTGTAATACAAACTAAGGGGATGGAATCCATATAAGCATCTGTAAGAGCAGTAACTGCATTTGTGGCGCCAGGACCAGAAGTTACAAGTATGACTCCTGGTTTCCCAGATGATCTTGCATAACCTTCCGCGGCATGTCCAGCTCCTTGTTCATGACGAACTAAAATATGTTTAATTTTTTTATGATTTTTTAATTCATCATAAATTGGCAAGACAGCTCCTCCAGGATAACCAAAAATATGCTTCACGCCTTGATCTTCAAGGACCTGAAAAACGATTTCTGCACCAGTCATTAAATTTCCCATAAAGGTTAATCTAGCGGAGTTTTAACTATGGTCAAGTTCTAGGATATTTTATTAATGGTTTTTTTAAATAAATCATTAATATTTGAAGAATAAATCATCTTCCAGTCTTTCATATGGCCTCTGGCCCAAGTAAACTGTCTTTTAGCGTATTGCCTCGTTTTCAGTGCGATTAGTTCTTTTGTTTCTATAAGCGATTTTTTGCCTTGTAAATAATCCTTAATTTCGTTTATTCCTATTATTTTTCTTGATGGTAATTCTTGATTAACTTTTATTTTATAAAATTGTTTCACTTCGGCAATAACACCATCGTCGAACATTTTCTCAACTCTTTTTTCTATTTGTTTATGTAACAATTCTTTTGGAATATTGATAAATAATTTATTAAAAACATTACGATTAAATTTCGGTTTTGTTTTTTTTTTAAATTCAAATAAAGATTTTTTAGTAAATTTTTTTACTTCATATGCTCTCATAGATCTTTGCTTATCGGTTGGCAAAACAAACTTTTTAGCCAAAGGATCTAATTTGATTAGGTGAGTAAAAAATTTTTTTTGACCTATCAATTTATGCAATTTTCTAATCCGTGTTCTAAAATTATTTGGAATATCAGGTATTTTAACTAGCCCATCTGTTAAAGCCTTAAAATATAAACCTGTGCCTCCAACTATGATTGGGGTTTTCCCATTTTTCCATTGATTTTGGATTTTTTTAATAACCAATTTAAGCCAACTGCCAGTGGAGAAATTTTTTTTTACTGAATTAAATCCATATAAATGGTGCTTTATAATTTTAATATCTTCAGAATTTGGTTTTGAAGTTAAAATAGAAATCTCTTTATAAATTTGCATACTATCGGCATTTATAATCTCTCCATCAAAGTATTCTGCTAACTTTAATGCTAGTTTTGATTTACCTGAAGCAGTAGGGCCAGCCAATAAAATTACTTTTTTTTCTTGCTCCATTTGAAATTCAAAATGTAAAATCTACCTCAATTTTACTGTAATATAGGATCTTTGATTATTTGAATTATAAATTGCCAAGTAAAGAGTTTTCTCACCCTTTTTAATAATATCATCTAGCAAATTTGAAAATTGTTTTGAGCTATTAATTTTTTTCTTTTGTAGTTCAACAATAATATCATTCACGGAAACAAACATTAAAGGACTTCCTTCTAATATTTTTGTTACAACAACTCCACTTGTATTTTTTGGTAATTCACGCTCAACAATATCTTCTTTACTTAGATCTCTTACTGAAATTTTTAAATTCTCTATCAAAACGTCTTTGCTTACATCTGGTTCATTTTTATTTTCTGCCTTAAATTCTTTTGAAGATTCTAATCTTCCTAATAAAACTTTTTTGGAAATTAATTTTTGATTTCTCCATATCTTAACCACAACTTTTTTTCCAACTTTTGTTTGAGCAACCAATTTTGGAAGTGTTCGCATAGTATCTACACGTTTCCCATCGAATTCTAATATAATATCACCAGCTTTTATTCCTGCTTTATCGGCTGGGCTTTTTTCAGAAACGCTAGCTACAAGAGCTCCTTCGGGCTTCTCTAATTTTTCTACTTCAGCAATTTCTTTTGTTACTTCTTGTATTCTTACACCTAACCATCCTCTTTTAGTTTCTCCAAATTCTATAAGTTGATCAATAACCTTAGATGCTGAATTTGATGGAATTGCAAAACCTATTCCAATTGAACCCGATGCTCCTGGTGCAATAATTGCTGTATTAATTCCAATAACTTTCCCATCCAAATCAAAAAGGGGGCCGCCAGAATTTCCAACATTGATAGAAGCGTCTGTTTGTATAAAATCATCATAACGGGTTAAACCAATATCTCTATTTCTTGATGAAACTATTCCTGATGTAACCGTGCCTCCAAAGCCATAAGGGTTACCTATCGCTATTACCCAATCTCCTACACGTGCCTTATCAGAATCTCCAAAACTAACAGGTTCAAATTTTTCGTCTGATTCTATTTTTAACACCGCTAAATCCATGTAAGGATCTGTGCCTATCACTTTAGCTTTATATTCTGTAGCACCATTGACACTAACAATTATATCCTCTGCTCCTTGAATAACGTGATTGTTTGTCACCACTATCCCTTTTTTGTCAATAATAAAACCAGAGCCAAGAGCGGTGGCTTGCCTTTCTGTTGGCCTATTAAATTCTTTAAACATATCTTCAAATGGAGAGCCTGGAGGAAATTGAAAATTTTTAAATGGATTAGATGTAGTTTTAATTGTTTGTGTACTTGCTATATTTACAACTGAAGGCATAAGCTTTTCAGCTAGATCAGCAAAAGAAATTGGTGCATTTTTACTATTTGCAAAAGATGTTGGGAAACTTAGTAAAATAAGAATTAAGCTAAAATTAATAATCCTTTTGCAAAACATCATAAATCTTATCTCTTAGTGTACCAAACAATTGCAAAACCAATTATAGCAAATAATAATCCGCTTATTCTTAATTGGTTGACTGGTAGTTTTTCAATGGTTTTCAACATATTTTTCATTTTTGATGGGAATAAGGCATAAAGCATGCCCTCAATAAATAGCAAGAGACCTATCGCAATGACGAGCTCTTTCATTGAATTACTTATTCTTTTTTAATTACCCCTGTGTCACCAAAAAACTTAAAGAAATCACTATCAGGAGATAAAATTAAAGACGTGTCTCCTCCAATTAAGGCATTTTCATAAGCTTGCATTGCTCTGTAGAAAGCAAAAAACTCAGGATCTTTTCCAAAGGCGTTGGCAAATATTTTATTTCTTTGGCCGTCACCTTCACCCTTCATAATTTCTGATTGTTTTTTTGCGTTTGCTAAAAGCACTGTGACTTCTTTGTCAGCTGTAGATGTAATAGTAACAGCCATCTCTGCTCCTTTGGCTCTAAATTCTTTTGCTTCTCTTTCTCTTTCCGTTTGCATTCGTTTGTATATAGCTTCACTATTGGCTTGTGGAAGATCTGCTCTTTTGATTCTTACGTCAATAATTTGTATACCAAAATTCAGTGCTTCAATATTAACGTCATTCTGTATGATATCCATTTGTTTTGATCTATCTTCAGACAATAGTGTTGCTAAGCTTTGTTTACCTAAAACACCTCTTAATCTTGAGTTAATGATGGTTGCCAGTCTTGATCTCGCTACTCTCTCATCACCTACTGAAATATAAAATTTTAAAGGATCTACAATTTTAAATCTAGCATACGCATCAACGATTAATCTTTTTTGATCTGATGCAATAACTTCTTCTGGAGCAGGATCTAAACTTAATATCCTACGATCTATAAATACGACATTTTGAATAAAAGGAATTTTCACTTTAAGACCAGGTTCAGAAATGATTCTCTTTGGATCACCAAATTGTAATACTATTGCCTGGTTAATTTCCTTAACTGTGAAAAGCGATAAGTAAATCGCAAATCCAGCAACAACTAAAATAGGAAGTAAAAATTTATTTATTTTCATTGTGTATCAGTTCCTTTTTTCTTAGATAATTCTGGTAAAGGCAAGTAAGGAACTACTCCTCCAGCTTTTCTATCTATAATCACTTTATCTATATCTGCCAGAACTTTTTCCATAGTTTCTAAATACATTCTTTCTTGTGTAACTCGTTTAGCTTTTGCATACTCATTATATATTGCAATAAATCTGCTAGCTTCACCTTCTGCAGCCGCCACTACCTGCTTTTTATATGCTTCAGCTTCTTGTAAAATTTTTGCCGCATCTCCTCGCGCTCGTGGTATTACATCGTTAGCATAAGCTTCAGCCTCATTCTTGGAACGAACCATGTCTGCTCTTGCGGCTTGAACATCTCTAAACGCATCAATTACTTGATCTGGAGGGTCAGCTTTTTGTGTTTGTACTTGTGTAATCTGTATTCCAGATTCATACTCATCTAAAAGTCTCTGGATAATATCTTGTACTTCTATTTCAATTCTAGATCTACCTGCTGTTAATATCGGTTGAAGTTGACTTTTTGCTATGACTTCTCTCATTGCCGTTTCCCCTGCCGCTTTAACGGTTTCAATAGGACTTTGTATTTTAAATAAAAATTTTCCAGCATCCTTGATAACCCAAAAAACAGAAAAGTCGATGTTAACAATATTTTCATCACCGGTTAGCATTAAACTTTCTTCAGGAACGTCTCCGATTCCTGAAGATCTTCCTGAATCACTTGCTGACCTAAATCCTATATCAATCCTATTTACTTTTGTAACTTTTGGTGTAAGAACAGTTTCAACTGGAAAAGGAATATGGTAATTTAAACCAGGCTGAGTAGTAGATACAAATTTTCCGAATCTTAGAACAACTCCCTGTTCATCAGGTAACACTCTATACAATCCACTAAAGGCCCAAAAAAGAATTAGTAAAATAAGTCCAAAAATAATCGGTTTGCTGCCACCAGTTTTTCCTCCTGGAATTAATTTACTAATTAATTTTTGGATTTTTTCTACAACTTCATCAATATTTGGTGGTCTCTGTCCGCCACGTCCAGAACCATTGCCTCCTCCTGGAGGGGTTCCCCAAGGACTGCCGCCGCCTTTAAAATCATTACGGTTAACCATGACACTCTATATAGTGACTTTATTTGCAAAAACAAGTTAAGATAGGTCAAATGGACAAAAAGACAGTGGAATTAAGTAGCACTTTTAAGGGAAATACAGCGCCAAAAAGCTTTAAAAAAAATCCTATAAATGGCACTAAATTTACTATTGCTGTTTCCAGCGCTAAAGGCGGCGTTGGAAAATCAACTTTTGCGATGAATTTTGCTTTAGCTTTAAAATCTACTGGCTCTAAAGTAGGAATTCTTGACGCAGATATTTATGGCCCGTCGCTACCAAAAATGATGTCTATAAATGAAAAGCCAAAAAGTGAAGACGGAAAAAGTTTTGCTCCAATAGAACAATATGGAGTTCAATGTATGTCCATAGGATTTTTAGTCGATGAAGAAACTCCAATGATTTGGAGGGGACCAATGGTAACAAGTGCGATTAAAACTTTTACTCAAAAGGTATTATGGAATAATCTAGATTTTATAATTATAGATATGCCTCCTGGAACGGGAGACACACAACTAACTTTCGCACAGGAAATTAAAGTTGATGGTGTAATAATTGTTTCAACTCCGCAAGAAATAGCCCTACTTGATGTAAAAAGAGGAATTAGAATGTTTGACAAATTAAAAGTACCTATACTGGGTCTTGTAGATAATATGAGCTATTTTAAAAGTGATGATGGAAAAAATCATAATATTTTTGGAGAAGGTGGGGTAGAAAAAGTTGCCATTAATTATAAAAAAGATTTCCTTGCTAAAATACCAATTAACATTGATTTAAGAATTGCTGCAGATACTGGAAAACCTCTATTTGAGAAAAATCCAGATCATGAAATTTCAAAAATTTTTAAAGAAATTGCAAATAAAATTAAAGGATCTTTTCTTTAAAACCAAAAGATTCCATTAGTTCGTTCCATTCTCTTTTCGTAAGATTGGAATTTTTAAAGTCACAATTTTCTCCCTTGAGCATTTTTTGAACAACAGCTTTACCTTTCGCTGACAGCTCCATTCCTCCAACTCGATAATCCATAAATGCATCAAACGTAATTGGAACCCATCTTTTTAAAGAATCAATCATTACATCTGCATAAGCTCTTATTTCATATTGGGCATGGCTATCAGCTCGCAATGATAAAAAATTTAGCAAATTTAATAAATCTGTTTTCCAATACCATTGAGTATAAGTATTTAAGGTTAAATTCATCCTTGCTAATTCTCGAGCTAACCCTTTATTGTTTTCATTTATTTTACTTCCATCATATTTTTCATTTAACATTAATTCATAATCTGCATAAGTTTGTTCTGCATCTTTTTTTAAAATATTTAAAATATTGTCAGCTTGTTTTCCGTTAATTAGTTCGCCCCTACCTTGCCTGTTGCTTGTAGATTGTGCTGCAAGATTCTCTTTTGACGGTAAATAAAATTCTTTATCCAAAATTGAATATCTTGCTGAGTATTCATTTACATTTGCTGTTCTGTGTCTAATCCATTGTCTTGCTACAAAAATTGGTAGCTTTACATGATATTTTATCTCGCACATTTCAAAAGGTGTACTGTGTCTATGTCTCATTAAATATTTTATTAAACCACTATCTGTTGAAACTTTTTTGGTGCCTTTTCCATAAGACACTCTAGCTGCCTGAACTATAGAACTATCGTCTCCCATATAATCTACCACTCTTACAAACCCATGATCCAAAACGGGAATAGCTTCGTAAAGTATTTTTTCTAAATCTGGAGATGTAACTCTTTTTGTAGTGTTTTTTTGAGCTTGTTGCTCTAGAATTTCTTTCTTTTGTTGCTCTGAAAGCGCCATATGCAATAAATAAATTGAATCTTTAAAATAAAGTTTTATATTATTAGTGTTGGATTTCCAACTATGACGATAAACGAATTTCGTAATAAACATTGCGGACGTGGGGGCAGTACCCACCACCTCCACCATTTACAACTTATGGGGGTGAATCAGAATCGACGAGTGTCTAAAAGCTATTCTTTCGTTCGGGATTGTTCCGTCGATATCGGGCTAATATATAATTGCAAATGATAAATTTGCTCTCGCTGCTTAAATTTATTTAAGAAAGCGCGGCTTGGGGCACCGGGCAACAGAACGCCCCTTTTATTTTGAAATTTCTATACTTGCGATATTGTTATAAATTTGGTTTAGTTTTGATAAAGGTATTAATTAAGTCATGGCAGATAAAAAGAAAAATGTTTATGCAACTGTATCCTTCGTTTTAGGTTGGTGTGGTATAATAGCATGGCTTTTACCTATAGTTGGTTTTCCAGTTACAATTGTTGGAATAATCATGGGGTTAAAAGGGCAAGACAGCCAACTACAATCTAAAGCCAAAACAGGTTTAATCTTAAATATTGTTTTTTTAGTCGTAACAGCGCTTAATAGTGCGCTTGGTATTTTTTTAGCCCTAGGATAGACCTAAATTATTTTATTTTAGATTAATTGGTTTTCCGTGATTGTTTTTTTTGTTTTCACCCTCGGTTGCCCACCAAACGACTAAGAGAATAATACCAATTATTGTAATAAAAAGTAGTTGCCACCAACCAGACCTATTTATATCGTGAAGTCTTCTTGCGCCAACTGCAAAAGTTGGAATACAAGTTGCAAGGTGCCAAATTATTGTAAGTGGTCCAAGATCTTCACTTGTAAATGGATAACCAAGAAAAATAGAATCAAAAATTGTCGCTACAATACCTCCGCCCCATTGAAAAAGAATAAACCACCAAAATTCAGATCTTAGCGCTCGTCCACTAAAATCAAAATAATGATTAAAGCATTTGTTAACCGATTGTGTAAAGTTCATTTTATAATTTCTTCCTTTAAGTAAGTTTAATCTAAAACTACGAACTTCAAAAGCAAGATTAAAACAAAATACTGTTCAATTATTATATCAATTTGATAAGTAGTGTAAATCTATAAGCTGGAGGCGGAAATAGGACGTGTCCTTTAAAAAAATTTTATGTATTTTGTTACTTGATTTTTTATAATACAATACGTTTATGAAAAATTGGCTTGATATAAAAGAATATTTAATTGCGGTTTATGGCAGAGTTGTTTTGATATTAACTTGCTTAAGTTTATTAGTTGGATTGTTTATGTCATTTGTAGTTGCAGATTCGAGGTATGGGTTTAATGGTTGGGTTTTCTTATTCGGTATAGTTGTAACAATCTTTACTGTAGCACTTACATCCGGTCTGCTATTAATACAAATACAAAATAATGAATTGTTGAAAGAAATTCGGAAAAATACAAAAAAATAAAAAAAGAAACTGAAGGTTCTGAAAACCAACTTAGATTGGAACCCGTGAATTATATCTTCCAATATGTTAAATGATAAGTGAATATATAAAAAGTGACATTCTTAAAATTCTAGATGTTATTAATGATGCTGCATTAAAATATAAAGGTATTATACCAAATGATTGTTGGCACGAACCATACATGTCAGAACAGGAATTGATTGACGAATTTAGTGATGGAGTTCGTATGCATGGTTATCATCAGAATAATAAATTGATCGGAGTTATAGGAGTTCAAAAAGTAAAAGATGTTATTCTTATAAGGCACGCATATACTTTGTCTTCTTATCAAAATAGAGGAGCTGGAAGTGCATTGATAGAATATTTATTAAAAAAAAATAAAAATTCTCGTTTATTGGTTGGTACTTGGAAGAATGCAACTTGGGCTATTCAATTTTATCAAAAATTTGGTTTTATTCCCCATGCAAAAGAAGAAACAACTTTATTACTAAAAAAATATTGGAAAATACCAGCAAAACAAATTGAAAATTCGGTAGTGCTTGAAAGGTGTTGAAACTGATTAAGATATAATGTTACAAAGTTCGGGGTACCTGGTAACAGAACACCTCTAGTAAACTTAGGATATAAAATTAAATGAGTAATAATTCATTGGTTGTAATCAATAATGAAAAGGTTTTTGAAGATAATAACGAATTTTATTCTAGAAATTATAATTTTAAAATTCTTCCAGAAGGTTTAAATAATTATCACAAAGTAAAGTACATAGTTAGAAAATCAACCAAAAAAGAAAATCACAAGTTGAATTTACAAGATGTTAAGATAGCATCGAACATTATTCAATTTATTTATTTTGTAATTTCAACTTTTAAAAATAAAAACTCAAAATATTTTATAATTACAATTAGTCCGTATACATTTATTTCATTTTTATTTCTATTTCTGTTCAGAAAAAAGGTTTTTGTATACTTAATTAGTAGCGGACATGAAGAATGGAAATTCATATTAGGCTCATGGTCTGTTTGGATATACCACATTATGTATTCAATAGTTACTTCAAATTCGACTGTTATTGTGCTTCACGATAGATTGTGCAAGAAAAAAAATTGTCATGTAATAACTTCGTCAACTTTGGATGAAAAGTGGTTAAAGGATTATAAAGGCGTTAGACTTGATAAAATTAGATTTTTATATGTTGCGAGAGTAAATCCTGAAAAAGGAATTTATGAATTTTTAGAAATGTTCAGAAAAATAAAACTTGACGCAGAAATTTCAATTGTTGGTAATATTAAAAATTCAAAAGTTTTAAAAAAATTTAAAGCTGCAATCGGAACAAATAAAAATATTAAATTCCTAGGATATGTGTCTGATAGACAATCTTTGATTGATGCTTATGACAATCACAATATTTTGATCTTGCCATCATTCACGGAAGGTCAACCGTATGTTGTGGATGAGTCTCTTGCACGCAGACGACCCGTTATTATATTTGAAGATATAGCTCATATAATCAAAGAAAGAAAAGGAATCTTTGTTTCAAAAAGAACAGTAGATTCATTTTGCGAAACAACAAAACATGTGATGCAAAATTATAATGAGATTCAAAAAAGCATTGAAAAGAATAAATTTCCACTTGAGAAAGATATGTTTAAACAAATCACTAATATTATTAGTCAATAATTAGTTTTTTGATAAAATTTTGAACCACTCCTTGGTAGCAAGTTCTATTGTTTTTGGGGTTCTAACAGGTGCATTTTTCCAATAATTGATATTCTTTAACAATCTTTTTACACCTTCCTCTATAGTTATTTTGGGCTCCCAATCTATATTACTTTTAATTTTTGAAATATCTGCGCAGGATCTATCTGGCTCACCAGGTCTTTCTGGTACAAAAACTTTTTCCCCGCCAAATAAATCAGCAATTTTATTTACAGATGTTTCTTTTCCTGAACCAACATTAAATATTTTATTTGATAAACTGCTTTTAGCAATTTTTATTAAAGCGTTAATCAAGTCATCAACATGAATGAAATCTCTAGTTTGGTTCCCGTGCCCAACTATTGTTAAGGGTTTTTTAGCCGCTTTTTGCGCTAAAAAAATACCAAAAATTGCACCGTATTGTCCGGAGATTTTTGACCGCGGTCCATACACATTAAAAAATCTTAAGGATACATTTGGCATATTAAAAATTGAGGCATAGTGCATTACTAATTTTTCTCCCAAAAACTTTGTTAATGCATATGGGTGTTTTGTATCAATTTCTGCGTTCTCTGAAGTTGGATAATTTTTTGGTATACCATAACAACTTGATGAGGCTGCATAAATCAATTTTTTAATTTTTGCTTTTTTTGCCGCTTCAATAATTTTAAGAGTACCAAGCACATTTGACATGAAGTACTTCTTTGGATTTTTTATACTTGGAACAATATTTGCTAGTCCCGCTAAATGAAAAACATAATCTACTCCTTTAAAATATTTATCTAATTTTCTATTTTCAGAAATATCTAATTTAATAATTTTAACGTTCTTTTTTTTATGGTGAGATAAATTTGATCTTTTTCCTGTAATAAAATTATCTAATACAGTAACCTTGTGACCCATCCTAACTAACTGGTCAACCAAATTACTGCCTATAAAACCTGCGCCTCCGCTAACTATTGATGTTTCCCTTTTCTTCATAATATAGCCGCTAAATCCATCCGCTATCTCCAGAGATATGATAATTATTTTTTAAATTATAATTTTTCCATGCCCCATCATGATCAATAATGTACTTACAGTTTTTAAGATATTTTTTTAATTTTATTGCAGGGATTTTAAATTTTTTATGATCAACTGAGACTATAACGCAATCAAATTTTGTTAGATCGTTTGGAAATTTAAAAGTTTTAACCCCTAAAATATTTTTAATTTCTTTTGAAGTAAAATATGGATCAAATAATTTTACATTTAACCTGTTTTTTCTTAATGCATTTACTAAGGGAATAACCTTTGATAAAACACTTACTTTTAAATCTCCTTTATATGACAAACCCAAAACACCAATTTTCTTATAACCTTTTTTTGCAATAGATCTTGCAACCAGCAAGTTCATCCTATCGTCGGTTTTGATTGTTTCCCTTAATAAAGTAAGTTTATTATTATCTCTGACTTGCGACAAGATATATCTGCTTGATAAAGGTATACAATATCCTCCTGCGCCAATGCCCGGGTGAAAAGTTTCAAGATTCCACTTAGTTCCAACTAATTTTAAAACTTCTCTCATATTGTCTTTTGGAAAAGCGAGTGACAACTGATTTGCGAGAGTGATATCCATATGTCTATAAGCATTTTCAACACTCTTAACCATCTCTGAAACTTTGTATGAACTAGCCATATGAAGTTTTTTACAAACAATTGATAAAACATCTTTAGCGACCTTTGCAGATTTTATATCGGTTGAACCGTAGACTCTATCTAAATTTTTAAGATTTTTGACACCCTCAATAAACCAGTCTCTTCTGGGGGCAACAGAGAATAAAATATCTTGACCTAATTTTAATTTTTTTTTTTTAAAAAATGGGATAATTTTTTTATCTGATACTTTAGGCGCAAGTGTAGACTCCACAACTATAATTGGTGGAATTTTAATATTTTTACCTCGAATTTTTGAAATTTTGCTGAGCACATCAAACAAAGCTTTGAAGTAAGGTTTGCCATTTTTTTCAGTTGGAACTGCGATAAAATGCGCCAAGAAATTTTCTGAAATTAACTCACTATATTTTGAAGTTGCTTTTAAATAATTGTTTTTAACTAATTTTGTTATATCAAATCCAAACCAATTTTTAAGGTCTGCTTGTGGAAGAATTCCTGAATTTATTTTTCTTACTTTTTTTCTATCAATATCATAGCCCACACATTTTATTTTTTCTTTTGAAAAATAAACCATTGTAGATAAACCAATATATCCTGTTCCCCAAATAGCAATTTTAAATTTCTTTGATTTAAGTAATTTTTTATAATTCATTTATATGTGTAATTTTAATTAATCTGCCCAACCACATTCTTATTTTTTAAGCCATCCACTTTTTTGATATTATTGATTTCACCTTTGTCTAAGTAAAAAATTTTATCACATTCATCTGGCAAAGAAATTTTATGACTCATTATTACAATCGTAGTTTTTTGTCAACGAATTGTATTAACGATTATAATTTAAGCGTGATACCAACACTTATTTAACTAAATTTAATTCCGTACGCACCGAGTTCTTATTTTAAGACTTTTCAATTCAAATTATTCGCGAATACTGTTACAGTATAATTCACCAGGATGGTAAAATTATGAGTGAAGAACATAAAATGACAAAGCAGGACAAGTTGGCACTAACAATTACTTTAGCTGCAATATTTTTTGGAGTATTTTTTTTAGGGTTTGTTGGTTTAATATTTAATTTATTTGGTTAAAATTTATTTAAAAAAACAATTTAAATTAATATTTTTTTCCAAAAAAATAGCTTAAAGATCCATATAATAAGCCTGTTAACATCAAAAAAGTATCAATATAACAAACTGCCATCGCTCCGAATGCCTTGCTAAAACCTTTTGCACGACCAACAAATCTCATAAATCCTGTGTGCAGTAATAGAAATGCAATATTTAAAATTAAAAAAATGGATAAAATTATTTCATTTGGAAAAATAATATTCACAATAGCTGTCAAAATAATTAAGCCCAAAATTACTATTCCAGCTAACACCTTCGAATAGTTCGTTTGCTTAATTTTTTTGATATAAGTTTTATTTCTAAGATATTCTTTCATTACATCTATATAGGTATAGAATTTTTTTTTTACAAAGTGTCCTATGCTATAATTGACTCTGTGTTCGACATTTAATTCTCTTGATATTAAAATCTTATAACCTTTATCCATTAGAAGATAACCAAATTCTTCGTCCTCTGCTGATGCACGTTTAATATTTACGTTAAAACCTTTAAGATTTAGAAATATTTTCTTTCTTATTGCAAAACAACATGTTGATAAAGTAGATGCGTATTTTTTATTTTTAGGCCAAATATAATAACAATTGTAGCTCATCTGATATTGAGTAGCTATACTCTCATATGTTGGTTGGTGAGAATAGATTCCTTGAATAGCGTCTATCTCATTTTGAAAAAACATATCGTTAAGATAGTTTATGGCTTCATTTTTAATTATAACGTCAGAGTCAATAAAAAATAATATATCCCCTGCTGCTGCTTGAGCCCCACTGTTTCTTGCAAAAGCAGGGCCCTTATTTTTTGGCAATTCTATAATTTTACATTGATACTTCTTTGCTATCATAACAGAATTGTCGGGGCTATTATCTGAAACAATAATAACTTCAAAATTTTTGAAGCTCGAATTAAAAATGGCACTTAGACATTCATTTAATGTGAGTGATGAATTATAGACTGGAATAATAATCGAAATTTTCACTTTATAGTCGATGCTACCTTGATTAGTTTCGGATAATACTTAGGATTAAACAGAATATTAACATTGTTAAAACATTCGTGAGTACAAAAACATTTAGTTTTCCTAATAAAATTAACTTCCTCTTTAGCTTTTTGAGATAACCATAGTTTTCTAAAATCCAGATTAAAATCTCGGATGTTGCCAATCAAGTGTGACTTGTCTAATATTTCGCACGGATAAACCTGACCTTCAGGATACATTACTCCACTAATATTTGCCGAATAGCATGGAGATTGATACTTTTTTGTTTCATAAATTTTATATACCATCTCATTTAAAAGAACTCTTGCTGCAGTAGCCAATTTATTTCCTTTGAATTTTTTATGTCCTGACATTTTTTTTGAATAAAATAGGCTATTTCTATATGCTACTGCCTCTTGATACAATTTCATATTTAGATTTACATTTACTTTTTCTTTAGGATCACCTCTCACCAAATTAATAGCGATATTGTCAGGTTTAGTTAATTCGTAAATTCCCTTTAATATATCTTTCATTTTATTTTGATTTTCTGAAGTAAATGTTATGACAATACCAACATTTATTCTTTCAAATTCTTTTTGAAGCTTTTTAATATGTTGAATTGAATTTAATACTTTTTTAAATGAACCGTTTGCTCCTCTTATTCTATCGTGGTCTTCCTCCAAACCATCTAGTGAAAGTAGTTGATTTAAAATTAATTCTGGACACCAATTCATCATATTTCTTATTTGTCTATCCATCTTTTCTAAATACCAACCATTAGATGGTATGGTTAAAGTTGGTATTTTAGTATTTTCGTAAAATATTCTTACAATTTGATCTAGGTTATGTTTGAGATATGGTTCACCACCAGTAAGTACCAAGTTTAAAAGTGGATCCATAGTTTTTGTAAAAGAATCAATTTCATCTAAAGTCAACTCGTTAAATCTTTTATTTAAACTATCGTGATAAAAACAATGGGAACAGCTTAAATTACATCTACTAGTTGGAAAAAATATAAAGTAAGAAGGTAACTGGTTTTTTTTAACAACAGACTTGTACAAATGATGATGATATTGAATTGGCTTACTTTTTGAGACATTTGCAAATTTTCCATTATTTATCTCTTGTTTATTAACATTTTCTTTATCCATATCTTTTCAAAATAAATTAAAAATAAAATTTTTACAATAGAAATAAACAAAAAAAACCTAATCAGCCTTAAATTTATTTTTATAGTCTAGCAATAAGTTTTGATTTTGCTTCTCTTTGTATAAAGTAAAATTTTCACAAACCAAAATATCTAGATTGGTGCCCATAAAACACTTAAAAGCATCTTCAACTGAACATACTATAGGTTCACCTCTAACATTAAAAGATGTGTTTACTAGTACTGGGCAATTTGTGATTTCCTTAAATTTTTTCAATAATTTATAATATCTGGGATTTGTTTCTTCATGAACGGTTTGTATTCTGGCAGAATAATCAATATGGGTAATAGCAGGAATAGATGATCTTTTTACATTCAACTTTTCTATACCAAAAAGTTTTTGGTCATTTGCACTCATTGGAATTCGAATATTTTTCTTAACATCCGCAACTAGTAACATATATGGACTGTCACAATCTAACTCAAACCAATTATTTAAATCTTCTCTTAGCACTGAAGGCGCAAATGGTCTAAAACTTTCTCTAAACTTAACTTTTAGATTCAACTCTTTCTGCATTTTATCTGACCTTGGATCAGCTATAATTGATCTTGCTCCAAGAGCGCGCGGCCCAAATTCCATTCGACCTTGAAACCATCCTATAGTTTTTTCATTTTTTAGCTCATTAGCAATTAAATTAATTAAATTTTCTTCACTTTGTTTTTCATATTTTCCGCCCAGGGATTTTAAAATATTTTCAATATGATTATTGTCAAATGAGGGTCCAAGATAAGCACCTTTCATATCGTCTTGACCTTGAGATAAATTTCTTTTATTTCCGAGTTCTTGATGCCAAAATGCTAAAGCTGCTCCTAAAGATCCTCCGGCATCTCCTGCTGCAGGTTGAAACCAAATATTTTTAAAAATATTATTTTTTAATATTTTACCATTTGCTACACAATTTAAAGCTACCCCTCCTGCCATACATAGATTTTGGCTTTTTGTTTCTTTTGATATTGAGGTTGCTAATTTTAAAACAATTTCTTCAGTTACCGCTTGTATAGATGCAGCAATATCCATATGAAATTGGGTTAATAAATCTTTTTCAGGATTTCTAACTTTTTGCCCAAATAAGTTTGAAAACTTTTCGTTTGTCATGGTTAATCCAGTTGCATAATTAAAATATTCCATATTGAGTCTAAAAGACCCATCTTCTTTTAAATCTATAAGTTCTTTTAAAATAATGTCTTTAAATTTAGGTTCACCATAAGGCGCTAAACCCATCACTTTATATTCTCCGCTATTTACTTTAAAGCCAGTATAATAAGTAAAGGCAGAATAAAGCAAACCTATAGAATGAGGAAAATGAATTTCTTTTAGCATTTTGATTTCATGGTTATTTCCCTCCGCCACTGTAGTGGTCGCCCATTCTCCAACTCCATCTAAAGTTAGTATAACCGCATCCTTAAAAGGCGATGGATAGAAAGCGCTTGCAGCATGACTGTAATGATGCTCTGAAAAACGAATTTTATTTATATCATTAAAATTTTCATCATGTTGTTTTAATTTTTCGAATAAAAATTGTTTTTGAAAAAGCTTTTCTCTTAACCAAATGGGCATAGACATACAAAAAGAGGTAAATCCTTTAGGTGCAAAAGCCAAATAAGTTTCTAACAATCTTTCAAATTTTAAAAAAGGTTTTTCAAAAAAAACAATGTAATCAATTTGACTCAATTTTAAATTTGAGTGATTTAAAACAAATTTTATTGCATTAAAAGGATAACTAGAGTCATGTTTTTTTCTTGAAAATCTTTCTTCTTGAGCTGCCGAAATTATTTTTCCATCAATAATTAATGCTGCTGCGCTATCATGGTAAAACGCCGATATACCTAAAATTGAAGTCACTTAAAAAATAGTATAAATAAATGGAGCTACCGCTGATCCTTGACTTAGAACTATTAATGCTCCAAATAAGCCTAGAACTATTAAAATCGGAAACAACCAATATTTTTTTCTTTCTTTCAAAAAATCCCAAAATTCTTTTATAAAACTTAACATTAAAATTGTCTTTTCATTGAACCAATATTTTTTTCTCTTTTTATCCAATACGAACGGTTACTTGAAAGTTTTGTATTTAACAAATCTTTACCTAAAATGCGCATAAGTAATCCGATTGGTGTAATAACAAAAAAATATATAATGCCCATGACGATTGGCGCTATCACTTTTCCTAAAAGTTCTCCAAATTTGATCCAAGCTAAATTTAGGGGTGTTAGTAGCTTTGAATTAATTAAGCCTAAAATTAGAAAAATTATAGAAATTGCTAGCGACCATACTCTTACTGCTCCTCCATCAATAAGAGGAAAAAATGCTATTAACAAAAAAACCAAAAAGAAAACTATACCAAAGCTTTTATTTGAATTATTTTTTTTCATTTAGATTTACCTTAAGTTTTTTAGATCATTCTCTACCATGCTTACCACTAAATCATCAAATGATATTTTTGGCTCCCAACCTAAATTTTTTTTAGCCTTAGTAGAGTTTGCTAAAAGAGCATCTACTTCGGCTGGTCTAATCAAAACTTTATCTATAACTATATGATCCTTATAATTTAAACCAACATGAGCAAATGCTTTTTTAGCAAAATCTTCTACTGAGTGTTCTTTACCAGTTCCAATTACATAATCTCCCGGTTTATCTTGCTGTAACATCAACCACATAGCGTTTACATAATCTTGAGCATGTCCCCAATCTCTTTTTGCTTTAATATTTCCTAGTTTTAATTTTTCGTGTGAGCCATTTTTTATTTTGGCTACAGCATGTGAGATTTTTCGAGTTACAAATTCAAATCCTCTTCTTGGCGATTCATGATTAAATAGTATTCCATTTGAAGCATGAAGATTGTATGCGTCTCTATAATTTTTCGTCAAATAATAACCAGTAACTTTAGATATTCCATAAGAAGACCTAGGATAAAATAATGTATTTTCATTTTGTGGGGTTTCTTTTACTTTTCCAAACATTTCTGAAGAACCTGCAAAATAAAATCTTACTTTGCTAGATATAAACTCTTTGGTAGCAGAAAGAAGATAATGAGTTCCATTTATATTAATATTAAGTGTTGAAAATTCATCTTCAAAAGAATATCCAACATAACTTTGAGCCGCCAGATGGTATACTTCGGTTGGTTTTATTTTTAAAATAATATTAAATAAACTTGCATAACTTTCTAAAGATCCCGCATGCAATGTAACATCTTTTAAAATTTTTCTAATTCTCCAAAGTCTGTGTGTTGCATCTTCTAATGCTACTCTCCTTACTATTCCATGAACCTTGTAGCCCTTGCTCAACAACAGTTCAGCAAGATAAGAACCGTCTTGACCAGTAATACCTGTTATAAGTGCAACTTTTGACATACAGAAAACATTCTAGAAACAAATCATATTGTAATTAAAGTATCCAATCTTTGTAACATAAAAATCCAGTTTGTTTAAATGTTAAATTCTGAAATTAGATTTTTTGCTATCTTTTAAAAATTTTTTTACAGTATCTAGAGTTAAGTCTTGATAAGTTTTTCCAAATTTAGATATTTTTTCTATTATAGATGGAGGCATAGTTATTATTGAACAATTACTTTTTTTTGCCTGCAAGTAATTATAAGCTTCTCTTGTACTAGCCCAAAGTATTTTTATATTTTTGTATTTTTTTGTTAAACGAACACTTTCTTTGATTATTGGAAGTGGATCTTTACCTGCATCACTCATCCTTCCTGAAAAAATTGATATTATTGTCTTAGAATTTTTATTCAAATATTTAAGTATTTTGACAACTTGGGTTACTGTATAAACAGCTGTAATATTAAGTTTAATATTATTTGCACTAAGCTGATTAATTATTTTTCCTGAAAAAAAACCTTTTGAATTAATCACTGGTATTTTAACATAAACATTTTTCCCCCATGAACTAATAATTTTTGCTTGTTTTAACATTCCACTGTTATTATCTGCAAAAACTTCTAAAGAAATAGGTTTTTTCCTACATGCTTTAAGCAGCTTTAATGAGTATCTTTTATAATCTTTTGCTCCAGCTTGTCTCATCAAACTTGGATTGGTTGTGAATCCTTTTACAAGAGAATTTTTATCTAATTTTTTTATAACTTTGAGATCTGCAGTATCACAATAAATTTCTAATTTCATTTTTATATAAAATATTATTAATTTAAATTTTTCACTATTTCTTCGGTCATTTTTTTTGCATCAGAAAAAAGCATCAAAGTATTATTTCTATAAAAAAGTTCATTATCAATTCCAGCATAGCCAGGGGACAGGCTTCTTTTTACAAAAAGAACAGATTTTGATTTCTCTACATCTAATATAGGCATACCATAAATTGGGCTTTGAGAATCTGTTTTGGCTGCTGGATTAGTAACATCATTTGCGCCTATTACAAAAGCTACATCAGTGCTTGCAAAATCATTATTTATATTCTCTTGTTCAAAAACTTCATCATAAGGAACATTGGCTTCTGCTAATAAAACATTCATATGTCCAGGCATTCTTCCTGCTACGGGATGCACTGCATATGAAACTCTTACTCCAATCTTTTTTAGATTATCAGCCATTTCTCGAACAGCATGTTGGGCTTGGGCCACTGCCATTCCATAACCAGGAACAATTATTACTGATGATGCATTTTTCATTAAAAAAGCGGCATCTTCTGCATTTCCACTTTTGACTGGTTTTCTATTTTTATCTTTTTTTGAATTTTGATCTGTTGCGCCAAATCCCCCCAGGATTACACTAATAAAAGATCTATTCATACCTTTACACATTATGTAAGACAAAATTGCACCTGATGATCCCACAAGCGCACCTGTAATTATCAACGCAATATTTTCTAAAGTAAAACCAATTCCAGCAGCAGCCCATCCTGAATAAGAATTAAGCATAGAGATAACGACTGGCATATCCGCTCCACCTATTGGTATGATCAATAAAAGACCTACTAAAAAAGATATTGCAATCATGCTCCAAAAGAAAATGTCTGATTGATTTTTACAAAGGTAAAAAATCAGAACCATAATTGATAAACCTAGTAATAAATTTATAAAATGTTGACCTTTAAAGGTAATTGGCGAACCTGACATTATTCCTCTAAGCTTTAAAAAAGCTATTATTGAACCTGAAAAAGTAATTGCTCCTACCGCAGCACCAATTGACATTTCGATTAAACTCGAAAGTTTAATATTTCCTGGTAAACCAAGATCAAAAACTTGTGGATTCAAAAATGCTGATATCGCTACAAAAACTGCCGCGAGACCTACAAGACTATGAAAGCCAGCTACTAGCTCTGGCATTGCTGTCATTGGGATTCTATAAGCTATGAGAGCTCCTATTGATCCACCTGCTAACAAAATAATTAAAACATAAATAAAACCAGTAGAAAAGTTTTCAATAGATAGAAAAGTTACAGTTATAGCAATTAACATTCCCAAAATACCGAATAAATTACCTTTTCTAGATGTTTCGGGAGATGACAGCCCTCTTAAAGCTAAAATAAATAATACGCCGGAAATTAGGTAAAATATTGCTAATAAATTTGCTGACATATCTATTTATTTTTCTTTTTCTTTTTGTACATTTGAAGCATTCTTTGAGTGACTAAAAAACCTCCAAAAATATTTATTGCTGCTAAAAATATTGCCATAAAACCAAATATATTTGATGTATCAAAAATGCTTTTCATATCACCTGATAATCCAGCAATTATAGCTCCAACAATAATCACGGATGAAATTGCATTGGTTACAGACATTAAAGGGGTATGCAATGAAGGAGTAACACTCCAAACAACATAGTACCCTACAAATATTGATAATATGAAAATACTCAGTCTAAATATAAAAGGATCAATTTCCATAATTATAATTCTTTATTAATTAAAGTTTTATTAATAATTTCATCTTCTTGATTAATATAAATATCTTTTTTTTCCGTGTCGTATAAATTATTTAAAAAATTAGATAAATTTTTTGCATATAAACTTGAAGCTGTTAATGCCAATTTATTCAATATATTTTTTGCACCCATAACTTTTACCCCGTTTACAACATTAACTTTATCGGCTTGAGAAAAAGCAGAATTGCCTCCCTGATTTACTGCTAAATCATAAATAATTGAACCTGGCCTCATACTTTTAACCATTTCCTCTGAAATGATTCTTGGCGCTTTCTTTCCGGGCACCAACGCAGTACATATAACAATATCATTTTTTTTTATATAACTTTTTAACAATTCTGCCTGTTTTTTTTTAAAATCTTCTCCCGCTTCTTTTGCATATCCTCCGCTTGTTTCCAAATTTTCAGCCCCTTCTACACTTAAAAATTTTCCCCCTAAACTTTCCACTTGTTCTTTTGCAATAGTTCTAACATCTGTCGCGGACACTACCGCTCCTAATCTTTTTGCTGTCGCTATTGCCTGAAGTCCAGCCACGCCAGCACCAATAACAAATACTTTAGCTGGAGTAATAGTGCCGGCTGCAGTCATCATCATAGGTATGGCTTTATCAAATTCTTCGATGGACTCGATAACTGCTCGATATCCAGCTAAATTAGCTTGTGAAGACAAAACATCCATTGACTGTGCCCTTGTAATTCGTGGGAGCAGATTAAGTGAAAAAATATTAATATTTTTTTTGATTAATTTATTTAGCATTTCTCTATCCGAATAAGTGTCAAATTGACCAATTAAAATAGAACTATCTTTTATTGAGTTAATTTCATCATTAGAGGGACAATTCACCTTTAATATTATTTGTGATTTTTCTAAAACTTCTTTAACAGAAGCGTATAGGGTAGCTCCCTTATTTTTAAATTCTTCATCGCTTATACCCAGGTGTTCTCCGTAATTCTTTTCAAGAAGAACAGAAAAATTTAATTCTGCAAATTTTTTTACTGTTTCTGGAGTAATAGAAATTCTTTTTTCGCTAGCAAGATCTTCTTTAACAGATCCGATGATTTTCATTACCTCTGTCTAACTTTATATTTTGGATTTTTTTTATTTATAATATAAATGCGCCCTCTCCTTCGAACGAGCTTCGAATTCAAATCTCTATTTTTGTGTGATTTTAACGAGCTTACAACTTTCATAGCATATATAATAAATTAAAAGTTTTATGCCGGCAACGTCCTACTCTTCCATACCTTAAGGTAAAGTACCATCGGCGCTGAAGGGCTTGACTTCCGAGTTCGGAATGGGATCGGGTATGGCCCCTTCGCAATAATCACCGGCACATAGGGTATATATTTATTAAAGTTTTTTGTAAATAGTTAAATTATGAACGAGTGTCACCATTAAATTTCTGGTGGGTGTGATAAGAATCGAACTTATGACCTCTACGATGTCAACGTAGCGTTCTACCACTGAACTACACACCCCGTAAATGGCTAATGGTTTTTCTCATAAGCTATTTTATAAGAAAAAATATAAACAATAAAAAATAATAAAGAATAGTATTTGCAAAACAAACCATTTTTCATCATTAAAATAGCTGGAATAATTAATATTAAATAAATTAAATTTGTGATTATAGAAACATAATAGTTGCTTTTTAATTTGTCGTTACTTTTTTTAAGCAATATTTTATATAAAAGCATATGCAAATGCTTTCTATCAGGATGTATTGGGGATGATTTTTCTTTTATTAATTTTCTAAAAAAAGAAAAAAATACCTCAAAAAACAAATAAAACAATAATATACAAAAATAAAAAGGGGATATTTCAGGATTTTCAATACTCGTTATTATTGTCGATATAGCTATAAAGGCGCCTAGGAAATAAGAACCGCCATCTCCAAGAAATATTTTTGCTCTTGGGAAATTAAATATTAAAAATATTGATAAAATTAATATTTTGAGAAAAAGTAAATTTGCAAGATGGCTATTTTCGCTTAAATAATTTATTAAAAATAAATTTATTAAGATAATCAAGGAATGAAAACCTAAAAGACCATTGTAACCATCAATTAAATTAGCTCCATTAATTATAAATAAAAAACATAAACAAATAAAAATTAATGAAAAAATTTTTGAGCTTTCTAACCAGTTATTTAAAACTTCTATTCCAGTTTTTTCGATATAAAAATTATTATAACTTATCGATACAAATAAAAATAAAATCATTAAAATAAGTCTAATTGATGGTTTAATATTTATTTTAACGTCATCAACAATACCAAGAATAAAAAAAGGTATGCAAATGAATAAATATTCATAAAAAATTATATTTTTAAAAAAATAAAAATTACAAAAAGTAATTAGTAGAGAAAAAAATAATACTGTTCCACCGGCAGTTGATATACCAGATTCGTGAAATGCTTGCGGTTTTTTAAAATCATTATCAATCAAAAAATTTTTATTATATTTGTTAAGAACAGGTATAAAATACTTATAAAAAAGTAAGCTGAAACCAATTAAGATAAAAATTAATATAATATTATTTAAATCCATATTTTTTTATTGAATTAACAGAAATACAAAATATTGACAATAAATTTTTTAAAAGGTCCATCTTATTATAATTTTTATTTATATGCCAAATCCAATAAAGATTTCTTATTTTATTACTTTGCAATGAGCCTTTTCTTATTCTGTATTTCATTAAATTTTCTGATAGGCAATAAGCAAAATTCACTTTTTTTAGAATTTGACACTTAAAAAAATAATCTTCACAAATTTTTGTATTGCTAAATTTTATATTTCCAATCGATGATTTTTTAACAACCATAGTGCTTGTAGCAATTGAAGTATCTCTTATAAATTTTTCAAAAGTAAAAATTTTTTCTGGTTTAATCTCTTTTAAATTATATATTTTTTCTTTAGATCTAAATGGAAGATAATTTGTATAAGTAAAATAATATTTATTTTTTATCATAAAATCAATCTGCTTAGAAAGTTTGTCTCTATCCCAAATATCATCAGAATCAATAAAGGCAATATAATCTGATTTAGAATTTCTTATAGCAAAATTTCTACAAAATGCTGCTGACTTTCTTTTTTTTAACCTTATTATATTTATATTTGGGTAATCGATATAATTTTTCAAAATATTTTGAGTTTCAATATTTGAATTTCCATCAACTATTGTCAGTCTCCAATTTTCAAAAGTTTGATTAATTATGGAATTAATTGTTTCTTCCAAATATTCCTCAGAATTATAGTTTGGTAAAACTATTTCAACTGTTACATCGGATAAATTATTTAACATTATTAAATATTTTTCTAAGAAATTTCTTTTTTCCAATTATGATAAAATTCTTTAAGATCAAAATTTTTATAATGAAAAATATTTTCAAAATTCATTTTATAAAAATCATCTATTATAAAAGATTCTAATGAGTTCATTAATTGTCCGTACTCAAATTTATTTCTTATAAATTTTCCTCTATCCAGTTTAATCATTATATGATTTAACAAACTATTATTATTTTTAATTGGATCTACTGATAGAAAATAGCAGTTAGAAAAATTTTTTTTGATTAAAGAATTAATTGTTTTTACTGTTTTATCATCAAGATGATGTAGTGCACCATTTAAAAAAATAAAATTTGGTTTAAATTCTAAGAAATGATTTATGTTATCTTCATCATTTAAATCTAAATTCAAAAAGTTAAATTTTTTCCAGCGATGTTTACATTTTTCTAAATATTTAGGATTATTATCTACGCCTAGATAGTCATCAACAAATTCATTTATATACTCCAAAATATAACTATCACCGCAACAAATATCCAACATTCTTATATTTTTAAAATTATTTTGTTTAAAAATAAATTTAAAAAAATCATATTCGTCATATTTTGCTCTTACCGTTTTTTGATAAAATCTATAAAGACTTGGATTTTTTAATAAAAAGTTTATCATGTAAAATTATTTTGACTAATTTATATTATGATTAAATCTTTATCAATAATATTTCCAGTTTTTAACGAGGAATTAAGATTAAAATCAAGTTTTAAACATATCAAAAGTTTTTTAAAAAAGAAAAAAAAATTTAATATTGAAATTATTTTTGTTGATGATGGAAGCGGAGATAATTCATATTACTTAATTGATAAATTTGTTAAGAACTTTAAAAAAAATAAGAGAATCAAACTTAAAGTTATCAAATCAAAAATAAATTTAGGTAAAGGTTCAGCATTAAAATTGGGTGCAAAAGTGGCCAGAAATGATTGGATTTTAACAACCGATATTGATATGTCAGTTTCTCTTTTTCAAGTTTGCAGTTGGTTAGAAAAAAAATTAATTAACAAAAAATATTTTATATATTTCGGTTCAAGAACACATAAAAAATCAATTGTTCAAACAAAATTTTACAGGGAAATATTAGGAAGATTAATGAAATTATTATCTTTTATAATTTTAAATATAAAAATAAAAGATACACAATGTGGATATAAACTATATAAAAAATCTATTGCAAAATATATATTCTCTAAATTAAAAAATTTAGGTTTTAATCACGATTTAGAAATTATTCTAATTCTTAAGGCAAAAAAAATAGGAATCAAAGAATTGCCGGTAAAATGGACTCATAAAAATAATAGTCGATTAAATATATTTTGGGACCCTATAAAAATGTTGTTGGGTATTTTCTTATTAAAATTTAGAAAATTTTAATATTAATTTATTAAATTATAATAATAAATATTAGAAAATATTAGAAAAATTGATAAATAACAGTAAAGAAAAATCGTTCTTTTATAATTTATATAAAATTTAGAATTTAAAAAAGTAAATGCCATTAAAATAATAAGAGGATCAAAATATTCCTGCATAAGAGGAAAAATAACAATGGATAGTAAAAAAAAATAAGACATAACTAATTTACTTTTTAAGCTATTGCTTAAATAAACTAAAATTATTATCCACGAAAAGAAGAATGAAAAATAAATATATATTTTTTGAAAAATAATTTCTTCAAAAAATAATATTGCCGTTTTATGGACAAATCCCTTGCCCATTAAACGCATACCCTCATAATCATGAAAGAATAATAAATAAAATAAATAAATAAAAAATATGGATATTAAATAATAATTTCTTTTTTGAGAAAAGAAATTTTTTACTAATCTTACTAAGTTTTCACTTTTATATAGCAATAAGGGTAATAAATAAAAAGCAATAATTGTTGATGCATAACCTATGTGATAAAAAAATAGCTGATTACCCAACCCTCTACCCAAAGCATCTCTAGGTGGAATTAGTCCGCCCCAAAGTATAATTAAATAAATGTATGGTAATGAAAAAATGAAATAAAGAAAAAAAGCAAAAAATTTTAATTTATGTGACTTAACAGAAAAAATAATTTGAATAAAACAAATTAATGGAATAATAGCTAATTTTTGATCAAAATATAAACATATAGAGCTTACAAAAACGACCAGAAATAACAGATAATAATCCTTTGATTGATTATTATTATTGTGCAAAAATTTATCCAAAAATAAAAAAGAAAGTAACAAAGTAATTAGACCAAAATTTTCTTCATTTCCCCAATAAGCGCTTGTTCTAAAAAAAGGACTTAAAAAAATTGTAGTTGAAATTAAAATTAACAATAAGTTTTCTTCTTTTTTAAATTTTTGTTTTAAACATAAATAAAACAAAAATGGTACTAGCAGCGATAAACAGAACACACTTGTTCTAAAAATAATTTCATTTCCTACAAATGGGTTAAATAATTTATGAAATATGTATATTAATGGTGTTCGAGCACTTGTATAAATTTCCGGATCATAAGTAGTGGTTAAATTGATGCCTTTGCTTATGCTATTATTTAAAAAAGTGTGTAAATTAGCCCAGGTATGAGTAAAATCTGTTGGTCCACCTCCGGCGGAATTTTCGTCATAAATATAACCTATAAAGAAAGACGAAATAGATAATAAAATAAGAGCAATTGAAAAGTACTTATAATTATTTACTTTTATGGGCGCAAACATACGATAATCCTGAAATATTTAGTATAAAATTACAAGCAAATTATGAAATAGAGATTTGAAAAATTAAATATTACAAAAATCCTTTTATTAAAGCTTTTCCGCCCTTAAAATATCTTTTAATATCCTCAAAGCTTCTGATTTTTAAAATCCTCTTGATAACATAACTTGGTCTTAAATAAAATTTTCTAAACGCATAGCGTTCCATATTTTTTAACTCTTCTGCATTTTTGTATCCAAATGGTAGCCATGTGACTTTCCACATATTATATTCTTCTAGATCGTGAGTAAGAAATTTTCCCCATTTCCCTTTATGTATTTCATCGGCTAATTTAGTTCCTGGATAAGGACAGCATACTGTGAATTGAGCATAATCAGGATCAAGATCTATTGCTGTTTGAATTGTTTTTTTAGCTAATGCAGGAGTTTCTCCAGGCAAACCAACTAAAAAACCCGCTCTTGTTTCGATCCCAGCTTCTCTAGTCCATCGAGATATTCTTTTCATTTTTTCAAAATCTCTATTTTTTTTATTTGTGAGTATATTTTTTGCTAATTCTTCAACGCCAGTTTCATAACCAAAAAATATATTCCAACAACCTGATTTTCGCATTTTTTTAAGTAAATCTTTATCATCTACCGTATTAACAGCAGCACAACAAGTCCAGCTCACATTTAAATTTGCTTCAATTAATAGATCCAGAAATTCGTTCATCCACTTTTTGTGATAAGCCATTGTATCATCCCAAAATGATATTTCTTTCATTCCATAATTGTCAACACAATCTCTTATTTCATCAATTACTTTTTGTGGACTTCTTCTTCTAGCTCCTGTGCCTGCTTGATCGCAAAATGTACAAAAATAAGGACACCCTCTAATAACAATCATATTAGTTGCTGGCAATTGTTTGTAATTATTGGGTAGTGGCAAATATCTTTCCGTTGGAAAAAGATCTCTGGCAGGAAATGGCAATTCATCTAAATTTTCAATAAGCTCGCTGGGTTTATTCCGAACTACAACATTATTTTTTTTAAAAATAATTCCCTTAATATTTTCCAAAGTTTGAAAATCTTGTAAAAATAAATCTCTATTAAAATTTTTTTCAGAATATTTTTTGACAATATTGTGAATTATGTATTCTCCATCTAATCCGTACGCAATAATATCAAAATACTTACCATACTCATTAGCTGTTTCAATTCCAGCAACATTAGTATGTGATCCTCCAACTACAGTTAATTTTTCTGGTAATTTATCCCTAATTTTTTTTGCAATATCTATTGCTCTACTAAGAGAATATGTTGTTGTAGAAAAACCAATTATTGCTGGATCTTTTGTCTTTATTATTTCATAAACCTTGTCGGCATCTATTCTTAATGTCGGACAATCTAAAACGCCAACGCCACAACCTTGTTCTCTTAAATATCCAGCCAGGCAAGCTATGCCTAAAGGAATCATATCACCACCGATTTCTCCTAAATCTTTCCTACCATATCTTTCAGATAACGTGGATGGTGGATTAATTAACAAAATATCAATCTTGCCATTTTGCGGAGCAAAACCTCTTTCGATTAACTCTTCAGTAGTAGGATCTACTTTTAAATTTTTTTTTGAAAAAGGATTTATATTCATTTCGAAACAAGTTTTGTTAATTATGCAAAAAAGTCAATAGGTATTTATTAGCATTATGTATTGTTAATAATGTAATTTGAAACAATTTTATAACCATCGTAATTAAAATGCATCCAATCTAACGGTCCATGCAAAATTTTATTTGCGTTTTCCTCCCTGATATGTTGGGCAATATCAAGAAAATCTAGATTATTTTTTTTGGAAAAATTTTCTATTTCTTCTCTAATATATTCGCTTTTTAAATCATTTTCCTTATTTGAGAGAATTTTAATTGTTTCTGAATTTTTTATCGTATATTCGATTGGTTCATCCCAAATATAACAGCTTATTGGAGATGGTATATAAACTATTAATATTTCATCAGTTCCTATCCAAGATTTAATATATTTTATTGATTCAAAAAATATTTTTAAACTTATCGAGATTTCTTCATTAGTTAAGTTAGCAGCCGCACTATGTAGAGGTTGTATATTGTTATAATTATCTTTGTTTTTTATTGAGTTGATGTATATTTCCTTATTTTTTTTTTCAGTATTTAAAAGGACAGTAAAACCTAAAAACTTTTTAATTCGATCGATTATTAATGATTTTTTATTTTCATTCTGATCATTGGTTAATAATTTGTTAAATAAAATATGTATATGACCATATAAATCACCCACGATTGAAATTAGAGGAAGAAGACTAGTTAACTTGTCATTCGTAGTAAGACTGGTATTTTCTTTAATGCGTCGCGAAACAAAACTGTTAATATCTTCATTTGTATTTGATAGTGAAGAATATTCAAAAAAATTATCTTCGAGATCGTTGCCCTCGTAGAAAAAAAAGATAATTGATTCTGGTTTATTTAAATTTTTAAAAAAAATTGGTAAATTACTTATTTTCTTTAATTTAACTAAATTTGAAACAGCAGAAATAGAGCCAAAACCTGCTCTTCCAAATATTAAATAATTTTTATCGTCATTTTTGTGTAAATGATGACCAATAGAATAATCGTAAGTGCCATTTAAATACCCATCACCATTTCCTTGGGAGTAAGAATCTCCTACAATAGCTATATAATTTTCTAAATTATTCTTTTTATAGGTATCTGGATAAAATGTTACTAGAAAATTAGGTAAAGAATTGGCGAGAGATCTTGGATAAAATTTTTGTGAAGGAAAATTTAAAATTAGAAAATTAACAATTAGTAAGCTCAATATTAGAAAAATTATTAAAATAAAGAAATTTATAAAATAATTTTTTAGCTTTATTAAATCCATTTATTTATTTAACAATTTTCTTTGACTCAATATAAGAGATGCAATTAATATAATGTATGTAGCATTATTGGTTGTAAAAATGCTACCGGTTTGTTTAAAAGGAAACACTTCTAATATTAAACTTGTTATAGACGCTATCAAAATTAATTTTTTTTGGCTATCATCATTTAAAAATTTAAAATTTCTAAACAAAAAAGCTATGAATGCTACTCCCATTATTACTATAACAATAAATCCTATTATTCCAGTTTCTGTTAAAATTTCTATGTAGTAATTATGAGGATGAGAAGCACACAGTCGATTTTTTTTATTCATATTAACTTTTATACAATCATCTCTGAATGATTTAATTCCATTTCCAAATATCTTATTAAATTTCCAGGTATCAACTCCGGTAAATATTAATTTTTTAAATGAATTCGATGTTGGAAGCCATTTTTTTTCTTCTTTTGGTTTCATATTCGATCTACTTTCAGTTGATAGCTCATCTAAATCGACCATAATATTTTTTACGTTTAAATAAAAAGATAAATAACTTTTTTTAATATGATTATCGAATGACGCTGCAATCCAAATAATTATAGATAAAATCAAAAAACTTGCTGGTATTATTTTTTTTAATTTTTTGCTTAGAACAAAAATTATGATTAAACCTAATAAAAATAAAATTAAAGGCATTCTATTTCCAGAGAATAAAATACCAACGCCTAATAAACATATTAGTGAAGTGATTAATATAAACTTTAAAAGTTTTTTATCTTTTAGTTTAAAAGCTAAAAAAAGTACTGAAAAAAATGAAAAGTTTTGTATAAACCCGCCTGCTATCCATTCGTCACCAAAAAAACTAGAATTATGATGAAAATAACCCTCGAGTCCTATGATATTAAAACCAAAAAAGTATTGATAAATTATATCGAAGGATATTAAAATTGGAGAAAAAACTGCCGTTAGAAAAAAATATTTAAAATTTAAAACACCAGACTCGCTCAAGAGACATACTATTATTAACATTAAAAAGAATCTAAAAAATAATATAGATTTTACTAACTTTAATAAATTATCATACTCATATCCATCGCTATAAAGTGATTTGATAAAACTGAGTGCTGTTGAAAAAAAAATTATTAAAAAAAATATAAAAATAATTTTTATAGAAAAATTAAATTTAATTTCTAAAATTCTCGATTTTAAATAAAAAATACCTAAAAAACAAAATAATAGAATATTAATATTAGTTATTAAGTTTCCTAAAATAAAGCTAATCGGAAAAAAACCAAAAACAAAATTTGTAAAAAAAATGCAATTAGTATTAAAAATTTTTTTATTTAAAATCATTTTAATCTTGGTAAAACCATAAAAATTTCTTTAATATAATTCCTGGCATAATAAGTATAAATAAATTTTTCATGTTAAATATATTGCTTTTTCGATTTAGTAAAATATTAAAGCACTCTTTATATTTGCCATCAATTTTGTAATTTACAAGTTTATAGTAATCAAGTTTATTTTGTATATTTCTAAAATTAAATTGACTTAAATCATCTTTGTTTTCATTCAACCATATCTCATGTTCTTTAATTTCTTTTTCTTTTAAAATAGCTGACAAATTACCAGCGTGTAATCTATAAAAAGCTAAAGGTTTTTGAACACTTTCAAAAATACATAATTTTGAAAGCCTTAAAAATAAATCAAAATCACCTATGATTGAAAATCGTTCGTCAAATTTCTTTTTTAATTTTAAATAAAATTTTTTTCTTAAAACTACCGTTAAAATTCCTATATTATAATTTTTTATTAAATCGTCATAAATAAAACCTCGAGGCAAATTTTTTTTTGTATATATTTTCTTTTTATTCATATTATTTTTAATAATCCAAAGATTGCTATAAACTAAACCTACTTCTGAATTACTAAAAAAGCCCATTTGCATCTCAAGTTTGTCTTTGCTCCACATATCATCAACGTCCAGGAAGGCGATAAAATCGCCATTTGATTTTTCTATTGCCAGATTTCGCGCTTCATACAATGCTGTATGTTTGTCTGCGTCAAAATACTTAAACCTTTTGTCATCATAACTTTTAAATATTTTTGCGCTTTTATCTTTTGATTTGTTATCCCAGAAAATTATTTCCCAATTTTGATAAGTCTGATTTTTTATACTTTCAATAGAATCTTTTAAAAAGTTTTCACCATTAAAACAATTCATTATTATGCTTACTAATGGTTTTTTGTTATTTATTTCCACTTAAATTTACTTTTTTTATAAATTTTTTCTAATACTTCTTTGTCACGTTTGGTATCCATACATTTCCAAAAACCTTTATGCTTAAATGCATAGAGCTGTTCACTTAAAGAAGCTTTTTCTAACGGTTCTTTTTCTAAAATTGTTGTATCTCCTTTAATTAAGTCAAAAAAATCATATTTGGCAATAAAAAAACCACCATTTATCCATCCTTCTGTAACCTGTGGTTTTTCTTTAAATGAAATTACTTTATTTTTTTTTAAAAGAATCTCACCAAATCTGGCTGGTGGTCTTACTGCTGTAACAGATACTAACCTATTATGTTTTTTATGAAATCTTTCTAAACTTTTTAGATTTACATTAGAAATTCCATCTCCATAGGTAAACATAAAGTTTTCTTCTCTGTTAATAAATTTTTTTACTCTCCTTAAGCGTCCACCCGTAAATGTCTTTGCACCCGTATAAATTAATGTAATTGTGCAAATTTTGTTATTTATTTTGTGATGAAATTTTTTATTAAGATTTTTAAAATTTTTGAAATATTTCGTTACTACATGACTTTTATAACCTAGCGCAATATAAAAATCATTGTAATTATACTTTAGATACTGTTCCATTATATGTACAAGCAGTGGCTTATTACCAATTTTTACCATCGGCTTAGGTACAGTATTTGTATGTTCGGCAAGTCTTGTTCCAAGGCCTCCAGCTAACAAAATAACTTTCATAAGTTTAAAATATTTTTGCGCATTTTGAACCTTTTTTAATCATTAAATATTGATATTTTTTTATTTGCTCATTTGTATTGTAAGCGGCATTTTTTGGATTCTGGTAAAATTTACTATACCAGTTTGATACCATGTCCATTACTTCATCTAATTTGAGAATGCTCTGCCATTTCAAAATTTTTTTAGCCTTTTCACAATTCAATCTTAATAACCCCGATTCATAAAATTTTTTTTTAGAATCTGAACTTATTTTCCAATGGACATTATTCCAATATTTGTTCATTGATTTCATTACATCTAAAACAGTAAACTCTTTAGATAAATTTGGTCCAAAATTAAATGGTTGACCATGCAATTTTTTATTTAGTTTTAAATTTACTGCTAAACATAAATAACCTCCCGCTGCTTCAAGTACATGCTGCCACGGTCTTGTCGATTTTGGATTTCTAATAATTACTTTTTTTCCTTTAGACCATGATCTTACACAATCAGGTATAAGACGATCTTGTGCCCAATCTCCTCCCCCAATAACATTTCCTGCTCTAGCTACACCAATTATCACCTTGGTTTTTTTTAATGGAAAAAACGATTCAATATAAGATTTAATTAAAAGTTCTGCTGATGCTTTTGAGGCGCTATAGGGATCATGACCTCCTAAAGAATCGTCTTCTTTATATCCTTTTTTTTGCTCAATATTTTTATAACACTTATCGCTTGTTATAATTACAGCTACACATTTTTTTTTCATTTCTCTGAGTGATTCTAAAACATTTAGAGTTCCAATTAAATTTGTATGCCAAGTTTTATTTGGATTTTTATAAGATTTTTTTACAAGAGACTGTGCCGCTAAGTGAAAAACAAAGTCAGGTTGATATTTTTTAAAACATTTTTTTAGAGAATTTAAATTTCTAATATCCCCTCTTACATCAGTGATATTTTTATTTATTTTAGCAGAAATGTAATGTGAAGGCTTGGTTGGCACACTTATTGAAAATCCAATAACTTTGGCTCCTAAATTTTTTAGCCAGCATGTCAACCACGATCCTTTAAATCCAGTATGACCTGTAACAATAATTTTCTTGTTTTTAAATATTTTTTTTAAATTCATCTATTTTTTTCTGATGTAATTTTTTAAAAAAACTTGTTATAGCAAAAAATTTATACTTGATACTTTTTTATGTATTTGTGTGCCAAAAATGCAGTGTAAGAAAAAACTAGAGTAGATAAGAAAGTATTTTTAAAAAAAGGTATGGCAAGGAAATAACAATGAACTAGACCATCAAAACTTTTTTCATACATCGAGCTAATAGCCCAAACTCCAAAGTTTGAAATAATAAAGAATATAACCGACCCAATAAAACCAAATATAAATAAATTTTTGAAATTAATTTTCCAGTTTGTTTTAAAAAAAACAAAAGTTATTACAAGCAAAGACATATATACGAAAATCATATGACCATAAAATCCAATAAAAAAATCGGCTATTAACATTGAAATTATCATAGTTGCAAAAGATAAATAAATGTTTCTAAAAAAATAGCTACTCATTATTGCGACAGCTATAACTGGAGTAAAATTTGGTGGATGAGGGATTAGTCTAGCTAATGCTAAAATCAGTATAAAACTAATTGGAACAATTTCTTTATCTAAATTTTTTAATAAATTTTGCATTAACTCAATATACCCTTCTTATTCCAAAATTAAAAGACCTATCCATTTGTGAATAATCTCTAACGGTCTCATATTTTTCATCTAAAATATTATTTATATCAAAAAATAGATTGTAAGTGTTCCATAAATTATATTTTATTGATAAATCATTTACTAAATAATCATCTAAACCTTCATCTTGATATGTTCTGTTACCATTCCCATAATCTCTTGCTTCATCAGACCATTTAGTATTCAACGTTAAATCTAAATTTTTATAACCTGGAATTTTTATATTTGTTGCTAAATTAATAATATTTCTGGGGACTCTAACCATTTGTGCCATGGTATAAGCGTGATTTTTATCGGGATCATCTTGTTCTGCACCATCGTACGTAGATGTATAAGTATAATTTAAATCAAAATTTAATTTATCACTTTTTTTCCATTTTGAAACTAATTCCAAGCCTTGAGATTCAACAACTCCAGGAAAATTATATGACTCCCAAGTTCCTGTTCCTTTCCAACCTTCAATTGTATCATTATATTTTATGTTAAAATAAGAAGCATCTATACTTAATCCTAAATTTGAAAAAGATTTTTCAATTCCTAAATCGAAACTTTCACTAGTTTCCGCTTTCATTGAAGAATTGAATGAGTTAAGCCAATTAAGTTCATAAAGAGAAGGAAAACGAAATCCTGTTCCATAAGAACTTTTTAATTTTGTAGATTTATCATCAAAAAGATAAGCTAATGTTGCTCTGTGTGAATCTTCGTTGCCAGCATGTTTGTGTTCATCAAATCTTGAACCGAATGTCGCATAAATATTATTAGTAACTCTGCTTTGATAATCAAAATAGGTTGATGTTACATATGCATGGTCATCTATACGACCAGCCATGTCTTTGTTGTATCCCATTTTATCCTCTTCTCTTTCAAACCCAAATACAACACTGTTATCAAGATTAAAATTATAATTACCTGAGTATATAAACCCATATCTAGTTCCATAATAATTATCTTGAGCTATGTTACCGCTATTTGGAGTTTCCGCAGCGATTCTTTCGATATATGTATTTGCTAATGTTAATTTATTAATGAATTGACTATTTGGTTCATAAATTAAAGATATATTTGATGAAGACTGTAGAGCATCTAACTCTTCACTATGATCTGCCGAAGCGGTATCCAATTCTTTATCATACTGAGAGTAAGTTTCAGCAACTCTTAGATTACTTTCAAATTTTATTTTTTCAGAAAATTTATGTGCATAATTTGCAACTATAGTATTGTTTCTGTATCTATCTTTTTCATCATTATGTGTCATTGCTGACATACCGTTAGTATGGAATCTTTCTAAACCGATACGAAAATTATCATTTTCATCTGCTCCAGAGAATGAAAGTGATAAATTATTGGTTCCGTGAGATGCATGATTATATTGTATATTTTTTTGAAAACCGGGTTCACCTTTTTTAGTCGTAATATTTATAGTTCCTCCTATAGCTCCACTTCCATAGACGGAACTTTGATTGCCTTTTAAAATTTCTACCCTGGCTATTTGGCTTGTTAAAATATGATTAAAATTAAAGTCGTTCGATGGACTTGCTGGATCAGACATTTTAACACCATCAATATAAACAGTTGAATATCTTTTTGGTAAACCTCTCAATTGAACAGCTGAAGTTTGTCCTTGGCCACCATTTTGAAAGAAATTAATGCTTGTTGAGTTCGTTGCTAAAGCATCTCCTAAAAAAAGCTCATTTGAATTTTTAAAAAATGTTTCATCAAACACTGCCACAGAGGTTCCAACAGTTGAAACAGATTGTGCTTTTTTGCTTGGAGCTATAACAATTATAGGTATATCTGCAGCAAAAACACTATTTATTGGGAAAGATAGAATTATAATTAGTTGTATTATTCTTTTTAGCATAAGCATTCAATTTTTTGCCACTGCTAATTTTGCATCGTAGAACTAGACTTTTCCTGGCCTTCGTTCAACAGCGGACTATACTGGGTGGAGCTCGGACTATCTTATACTTCTAAACCGTTGCAGGAACAGTCAATGAATTTCACATTGTTTCCCACCATGCATTTCAGTACAATTTTGTAATTACGTTAAAACATCTTGCTTGTCAATATTCAAATTTGTATCTTATAATAATTTTTAGCCTGGTTTAAATTTAGACAAATTTAAATCATTTATTAAATTCATACCGTTTGTTAAATATTTCCTTAATCTTTCAAATTCCGATGTATATTCTTGAACTTTTGTATCATTATTAATAAATTCTCTTAAAACATTTTCAATAGAATTTAATGAATAAGAATTTGTAAATTTAAAATCTTTTTCAAAAATATCCAAATAATTATCCATGAGATTAAGTTCACTTCTTAAATTTAACACAATATTACCATTTAACGCAGCATTGTATGCTGCGCCAGTAGACAAAAAAATTGCAATAGAGCATTCATCTAAAAGTTTATCAACATCATCGTTAGATACAAAAGTATTTTTTGAAAGTTTTTTTAATTCCACTTGGGTTAATATTTTTGTAATGTTTAAATTTGGATGTGGCTTTATAATAAAATTATAATTGGTATTTTCTAGCCTGCTGCTTAGTTTTATTACACTATTTATTAATTCAAAAGATGCATCTCTTACATGGGACAAAGGTATTAAAATATAATTTTTTTTCTTGGTTAATTTTTTTTTCTTAACCAGTAAATTGTTATATCGTAAAGCTGGCCCTTCAATAATTCTTTCATTTGGAATGCCTTGTTTCTTAAGCATTTTTGTTGAAACGGAACCTAATGATATAACGTAGTCAGGTTTAAACTTACTCGTCCATTCAGAATTAAGACTATGCCAAGCTGTAAATTCTCTGCTGGACAAAGTATGATGGTATCCAATAATTTTTGTTTTTATTTTTAGTTCTCTTGCAGCTGATATCAAAGCCACTTCAAAGTTCATATTTTCATAATGGTCTATGCAGGTTAAAGAATCGCAGTTTTTTGTCCATTTTTTTAGAGCTGGTTGATATATCCAAAATCTTAGGTTGTAATTAAGCTGCTCTAAATAAAGTCTTTTTTCTCTTAAGATTAAATAACTTATATCTATGCCAGGATATTTAGATTTAGTTTCAAAACATGATTTTACCCTTAATAGATTTTTTATGGCAGAAATATAATCTCCAAAATTTATCCAGTCTTCTGGGACAAACGAATTGTCTTTTCTTATTTTTTTTAAGGCTTTTATTTTTCCAGACCAAAAAATAAAGGACCAGGTAAGAAAATATAAATCAATTTTTTCTTTTGAAAAATACTCTTTTAAATATGGAAAATATCTTGATTTTAAATTTTTGTTTCCTCTTAATGAATCAATCTCTGAGTATTGATGAATCAAACATATATTTCCTTTTGGTAATATTTTTTTTCTCAAAGTAATTTTTGCGGAAATAGCATTAAAAATTAAATCGAGAACGCCTATTCCTAAATTTTTTAAAAACTTAAAATAATGTATAAATAAATTTTGTAAAATTTTAAATTTAATTAAATTACTTTTCTTAATCAATAGATAATCAAAATTTTTTATTATAGCCTGAATTAAAAAAATATCATCACTTACAATTAACAATTCTTCTTCTTTAAAATTGTCTAAAATTTTTTTTAATGACTTTATTTGACATATATATAAAAAAAAGTTTGAATTAGCATTATTTCTTCCAGCTAATTCAGTCATCCACCAATGAACACTATCATTAAAATGTGTTCTTTGTTTTTCTGTCCATTCTAAATAATTTGATAACTCTTGATCAAAACTTTCATGTAAAAATTCATTTATTTTTATTTTTTGTCCAATAATTTTTTTTTCAACTAATGATAATTTTTTAAATGAAGAACCTAAAAATATCCATTTTTTAGTCCATATTAATTTTTCATCATAATGTGCTATTTTAATTTTCATTAGAAATTATAAAACTTTATTAGCTAATAGTGCCATTCAAAATGGCAAAATTCGTTCTTAAAAAAAGTTTAATTATTGTAAAATTTTATTACTTTAAATATTTAGACTAATCATGCAAATCAAGCATTGTAGCTTCACTTAAACGATACTTTTGATCAAATTCTTCTCCCAACTTTTTGTGCATAGCATTTCCTTTGGGATTTGATTGTTCTGCTAATTTAATATCATTCCATCTACTTTCAGGAAATTTCACATAATAACTGAATGTTCTTGCTAAACCTGAAATTTCTTCCTTTGATATTGTGGGCATATTCAGCATACTGAATGCTGTATTAGATATTGATGCTATTACATCTTTTTGAATATAGCCCTTTCTAATAGCCAAGTCTCTCAAAGGGGTTCCATGATAGGGTGCCCAAATAAATGCACCTGTGGCATCAATATTTTTTGGTAATTTTCTCATAAACTTAATCGTATCAAAAATTAAATTTCTGTTTTCGTCTGGCATACCAATTATTGCATTTGCACAACTAACATACTTTTTGTCAGCAAGCATTTCGAAAGCCTTAATTTGAACTTCGTCAGACACATTTCTTTTTAAATATTTTTTTCTATATTCTGTATTCCCATGCTCAACACCTATGCTAGTTCTAAGCATATTCATATCTTCTAAGCCAGCAGCTCTATGTTCATTTATAGTTTCAGCCCTAGTATTCATCCAAAAAGGAATTTTATAGTCCATATACATTTCTTTAAATTCATCAAAATCTCTATCCGACATTGCTAAAAATGTATCAACAACCATATAGATCAAGTCTGGATTATATTTTTTGACCAAAAAGTCTAATTCTTGCTTCATTCTTTTTATTGATTTTTTTCTATGAAAAATTTTTTTTGTTTCATCTTTATATACAACATTGTTAGAGGGAGAATTACAGAAAGTGCATGTATAGGGACATCCCCTTTGTGTTTCAAATCCAACTGCTCTATAAATTTTTCCTTGCATTGGTCTATAAATACTACCAGGTTCAAACAAATCCCAATTTGGAATTGGAACAGTATCAATATCTACTGCTGGTCTAAGGCTATTTCTATAAACCGTACCTTCATTTTTAACGAAAAAATTTAAAATGTTATCTATTCTATCTTCTGTAACTAATTTCTTACAAAATTCTTGAATTGCTGCTTCTCCTTCTCCTCTACAAACATAATCTACTAATTCATTTTTAATACATATTTCGGCAGCATATGTAGCGAACACTCCTCCAAATAAAGTCTTATAATTTCTATCCTTTTTTTCAACTGAGTTCAGAAGTTCTAATGCCAAATAATAAGTGCTTTCTAAGACTGAGCATATTATTAAATCTGGTTTAAATTCTTTGACTTTTTTTACAAAATCTTCTTTTATGCCAATTTTTGGTTTGGCTCCCTTTTTTTCCCACTCAGAATTATCATGTTTTCGAACTTGCTTATTTTCTATTTTTTCATCAGTTGTATTTTTGCCCAGATTAATTGCATTAATATCTTGATAAAAGGTACAATCGAAAAGATCTAACGCATATCCTTCTTCCTTTAAAAGAGAAGTGAATATACCGATGGACTGTGGCATTAAAGCGCTCATGTGAAGATTAGGATAAAATAATAAAATCCTAAAATCTTTTGGGCGTCTTGATGAAAAAGGTGATTTCAACATTTATCTCATCTCATCTCTATGCGCAGGATTGTTTTCAACCAGGGTATTGTTTGGATCCTCTATATTCTGAAAATCTTCTACGCCTCCATGAGGATCGGCGTCGGGTTTTGGCATGTATTTTTCTAGAAATTCTACCTTCAAATTTTTATAAATTTTATTTCCTTCATCTGTATTTTTTTCAGCTTTTTTAATTTCAGGCCATCTACTTTTTGGGAATTTTACATATAGAGCAAAACATTTTTTTATTTCTTCTATCTCGTGGGGTGGATACTGTGGCATGTTTAGTTGAGCTTCGCTAGTTACACACTTAGTTATTTTTTGTGAATCTATAAGACCCTGCTCTTCGCACATTTTTCTTAAAGGTGTTCCGTGAAAGGGAACAAAAGCATATATATTAGAATTATCGGAATCTATCTGTCTATTTATCTCAATCGTATCAAATGCAAGTTTTTTTGTTTCTGTTGGAAAGCCTGTAATATTATTTACACTAAATGCAATTCCATATTTTTTTGGTATTTTAAGTTTTGCGATTATATCTTTGTTTTTCCATCTTCTATCTAGTATTTTCTTTCTAAACTCTTCGTTACCATGCTCCACTCCAAAAGAAACTCTATGAAGACCTACAGATTTTAACTTTTTCATATTATAGTCTGTAATTGTTTCTGGTCTAGTTTGTATCCAAAAAGGAAGTTTTATATCACTATACATTTCACAAAATTGATCAAATTCATTACCATTCATGGCTAAAAAAGTATCAGCCCAAAAATAATTATATTCTACTTTATGAACTTCCTTAAAATGTTTTAGTTCTTTATAAACAAGATCCATTCTTTTTTTTCTATAAAAATTTTTTCCTAAACCTTTATATAATCTCATCTGATCTGGGGAGTTACAAAAAGTACACGTAAATGGACATCCTCGAATTGTTTCAACTGGAAACATTTTATAAACTCTTCCAGCCATTGGTCTATAAAGGCGATTTTCTTCAAATAAGGCTGTGTCAATAATAGGATTTTCATTAATATCAACAGGATCAGAAATACTATTCTTTTCAATAATTTCATTATTATTTTTTATCCAAACATTTGTTATTTTTGAAAAATCATTTTTACTCTCGATTTTTTTGCATAGATCAATTAAAGCATTTTCGCCCTCCCCCACGCATACCATATCGATCAAGTCATGCTTGATGCATATTTCTGGAGCAAAAGTAGGGAAAACGCCTCCTGCAATAACAGGAATCTTGTTTGCAATTTTATATTCTTTTATTTCCTCTAAAATTCTAATGCCTAGTTCCCACATATCTTCCGTGGCTGATAGAGCTATCAGATCTGGTTTATATTCTTTAACTTGTGTTTTTACATCCTTTCGCCAATCGGTGTTCTTGACCTCAAGTTTTTTCTTTTTCATCTGTTTTGTAAACGGAACTACATTTAATCTTTCTTCCTTAGATCCATCAGAATCAATTGCATGATCTGTTTTATAATAAGTAGTATCAAAAACACGAACTTCGTGATTATGTTGTTTTAAAATAGCAGAAAACAGAGCTATAGCTGGTGGCAGCATATTCATGCCGAACGAATTTGGATATATAAATAAAACTTTTATTCCCATAAAATACAAGAATACTACTTATAATTAAATATTAAACCTCTAAATAAAAGCATTAATAAATAGTTATTCTCCCCCAGAAATCGAAATGGTTTGACCAGTAATATAAGAATTTTTGTCGGTAGCAAGATTCATTATATAAGATGATATCTCTTTTGGTTCAGCCATTCTATTCATAGGTATAAGTTTAATTCTTTTTTTTAAATCTTTGCCTTTTGTTCTTTTGTGAGCTTTCGTATTAGTTATACCTATACGCAAATTATTAATTAGTACATTTTTTTTTGCCCAGTTTTTATATGAACTTGGAATAAATTCTAAACTATGTTTAGCTAGTGCGTAATTATATGTGTAGGTTCCTCCTCCAAATTTAATACCTACACTTGTGCAATTTAAAATTCTGCCAAATTTTTGATTTAACATTTTTTTGACGGCTATTTTTTCTATTAGAATAGGAATGAGAGCATTTGCACTTAAAGATTTCAAAATACTTTTCAAGTTTGTTTCATCAAAACTTTTATTATCTAAATAACATATAAGATTAATAATTGAATCATACTTTTTATTAAATTTTTTTAAAATCAATTTTTCAGAGGACAAATTATAATTGGCAAAATTAAATTTAACTAATTTCAAATTTTTTGTTTTTTTTTGCAGTATTTTTAATTTTTTAGAATTCTTATTATAGTGAGCTGTAACATTCCATTTTAAATTTAAAAAACTTTTAATTACTTCTGATCCAATATCAGAACTACCACCTAAAACTAACAAATGTTTTTTTTTAATCATTTTTTATTTTACCTCCTGCCAAGCTCGAGCATGATCACCACCCATGTATGTTCCCGTAACATCGCACTTATCACATGGTGCAAAATTTCTATTTGCTTTAAAAAGATTTTTTCTTGCAAAACTAAATTTTTTACTCATCCAAATATCAATGAAACTTTCATTTTTCAAATTTCCTACAACTAATTTTTTACCCCAATCGTGTGAACAAACTAATACTTCTCCTGTGTAGTCCATAAAAAAAGTATAGTGCGGGTAGTAACAAGGTTTTTTCATTGGTTCTTTTAATGACGGAATAACATATTCTGCTTTCTCCATCATTCCTGCTCTGTTACTTAAGGTAATTCCAAAACTGTCACTTTCCGGTAAATATCTGTGTCTAACTTTAAATTGTTCATCAGTTAAATCACAATCTCGTAAAAGTTTTTCCATTTCATCAGCTTCTTTTTTTCCATCATAAATACTAACTAACAAAGTAGATAGTCCTGAACTAAATAATTGTTTTGCTCTTTGTGTGTCGAGCACATCTCCATTTGTTACCATTTCTATTTTTGCCTTCGGTAAATTATTTCTAACTATATTTATAAGATTATAAATATTTTTATCTAACATAGGTTCAACAAATCCCGAGAACAAAAAAATTCCACTGTAGTCATAGTTAGATAATTCTTTAGAAAGTTTTACAATAAGATCTTCTGATATAAATTCTTTTATATCTGGAAAATCTGGTGCACTTCTTGGACAAAAACTGCATACTCTATTACAGGTTCCTGATTCGCTTATTTCTATAACTGAAGGTAATGGTATACTTTTTTTAAAAAACTGGACGTTTTTTGTTAAATTCGCCTTTCTTTTAATTAGAGGGTCGATAAATTTTTTTTTCATTAAATTATTATTAATTCGAATTTAATTCTTTAATTAATTGTTTAGCTTTTATTACATCTTCTGGTGTATCTACAGCTAAAGACATTTTGCTCATTTTAAGAGTTTTAATTTCTATTCCAAGCTCTAAAAATCTCAAATACTCTATATCTTCTATTTTTTCTAGTTCAGTTTTTTTTTTTACGGACGAAAATTGTTTTAAAACCTCTTTTGGAAATGCGTATGCGCAAACTTGTCTCCAGCCCTTTTCAAACTTATTCGATTTATTAGATGGTATTGGAGCTCGAGAGGCATATAAAAGGCGACCATCCGGTCTTATTACAACTTTTGGCACATTAAGATCCTTATGTAGTTCTTCATCATCAATTTCACAATAACCAGTAATTATATCCCTAGGATGCTTTTTTGCTTCTTGTAATAATAATTTTAAATCATCAGGATTAAAAAGCGGTTCGTCACCTTGAACATTGATATAAGTTTTAGCATCAATTTTTTCTGAAACCTCAGCCACACGATCTGTCCCTGTAAGGCAATCTGAAGATGTCATAATCACCTGTGCCCCTTCCTCAACACAAACCTTTTTTATTAAATCATGATCTGTTGCAACGTATATTGTTTTTTGATGGAACAACTTTTAAGCACTGTCTATAAGTTCTTATAATCATCGGCAAACCATTTAGATCAATAAGCGGTTTACCTTTCAATCTTGATGACTGATATCTTGCGGGTATTACAACTATATAATCCATATATATCTTATTTTATAAAGCATAAATTGAACATGAAGGTACGCTATAAGATGTGGGCGTAATCGCTGTAATAGATTTTGCGTCTTTAAACGTTGAATATAAATAGAATAATTCATCAATTATTTTTGTTCTTTTTTCTTTAGGTCCATAACCATCAAATCCTGCTAGCAAAATTCTTGATGCCTTACCACTCGTTGCTATCGCTAATGCATAAACCAGGGTATATAATTTTGGCATAACAGCGCCGGTTTTATAAAATTCAAAATGATTTTCTTTAACACCAACACCAAAATCTAAAAGTTTCAAATTTTTAAATTTTTTCTTTAAATCTTCCGATAATAATGAATCGGGAACCGCCAAAGGTTTAGTTAAGGATTTATATAAATCGGCATCCGCTATTAATTTTAAAGGATTCGATGCTGCAAATATATTAATGAGATTTTTATTAATACAAACGCTTGTATTTAATGCGATAACAAAAGGTTTTTTCGACTTAATATATTCTTCTATTTCTTCTTTATAATCGTTTCCTTTTGGTCCTGATGCAATAAGTAAAACTTCTTTACTCCTTATATCAATTATAGGAGACCATTGACCCTTTTTTAATATCATTGGCTTTTGAAATTCAGATCTTACCAAATCAACGTTGTATCTTTTTCCCCCACTGCGCTTTAGTTGATTAATAGCTACAATTATCTCGCTTTCATCAAATTGTGTTGTTAACATTTCTTGAATATAAGTTGGGTGTATTCCATACTTTCCAGCTAGATAGTAGTAAGGATTTTGTCCCCATTTATATTTCTGTTGCATAGGATAAAAATACTTTTTTATCAAATTCAGTAATGGCAAAATATTTGTTTGTCTTTTTTCTATATTTTCCATTTCGATTAAAAGATATTCGGTCTGAGCATTACCAGGTCCTCGACCCATTCCGGTAACTGTAGAATCTATCCAATTTACTCCCAAATTTACTGCGGTAACGCTATTTGCAATTGCTTTTCCTAAATTATTATGAGTATGTATTCCTAAAAGTCCTTTCCAATTCTTGCGAAAAGTTTTGACTAAATTTGAAATCTGAGATGGATCCATTCCTCCCAAACTGTCTGCAAAATAAAGGACATCTGGACCGATTTTTTGTGCCTGTTTTGTTACTGATATAATTTTTTCTTCACTTTGTTCGGAAATTTGCATTAAATTTATTGTAACGACATACCCCATATTTTTTAAAACTTTACAAATTTTTATAGTTTCTTTGAATTCTTCAAAATGACATGCAAGTCGAATAAATTTCACTCTTGATTTTTTAGCATTCTTAAACATCAAGTTAATTGCTTTTAAATATCCCAAACGGTGAGTTATTAATTCAAATGCATTCACCATAACTCCTGGTGTTATATTTTGTGGTATTGCCAAACTTTCTAAATAACTTTCGGTCGTGTACCAAGTAGGTCCTTTAAAATCTTTAGATTGGAACGATCTAAAACCAATTTCAACATAATCTATGCCGATCTTAGACATGGTGGCAAGATATTCGTTTACAAGATTTTTAGGAAAATCCCAATTATTATAATACCCACCATCTCTAAGAGTGCAGTCAAGTAATTTTGTTTTTTTCATTTTCACTTTTTTTTTTAATTTACTTTGATTTGATTAATTTTAAAGCAAATTTCTTTAATATTTGTAGTCATTAATTAATACTTTTATTTAACTCAGACAAATTAAGTACCTTATTACAATGTTTTATTGCATTTGTTCTATGTGAAACTATAAATATCGTTTTTTTTCCTTTTAAACTTTCTATTATTTGTAATATTTCATTTTCAGTTTCTATATCTAATGAACTTGTAAATTCATCAAGTACTAAAATATCTGGATCACGATATAAAGCTCTAGCCAGGCCAATTCTTTGTTTTTGTCCTTCAGAAATTTTTGATCCCAATTCGCCTAACTTACTTTCAATGTTTAATTTTAATGGTTTAATTAAACTTGATAATTTACAATAATCAATTAACTCATTTATTTTTTTAATATCTATTTCTTTATCTTCCAATCCTAACGCTATATTTTTTTTTATACTATCATCAGTAAAAAATATTGATTGGGGCACATATCCTATTTTGCTTTGCCAAATTCTTACATTTAATAAATCCAATGGATTGTTATCTATTAAAATTTTTCCAGAAGAGGGAAAAATCAAACCCATAGTTAAATTTACCAGTGTAGACTTGCCAGAACCGCTCGGCCCCACAATTCCTATAATTTCATTTTTATCTACTTTAAAATTTAAATTATTAATAATTGATCTTTCCGTACCGCCGTGAGAATAACTTAAATTTTCAAAAATAATATTTCTATTAAAATCAAATTTTGAAATTTGCTTTTTATAATCAAAAGTAAACTGATTGTATTCTGAAATTTCCTTTTTAAATAATGTAATTATTGCTTTACGTGAATTTACAGTAGATGATGAAGTTATTATCCTATTAAAAGATGGAAGAAGTCTAAGTGCAGCACCAGAGTATATTGCAAGAATTGGAGCCATTTCTTCAAAACTTAAATTTTGAAATGAAATTAAATAATAAAAGCCTATACAAAAAATTAATATTAATAAAAATTCAATCCACAACCTAGGAAGTTCATAAAAAAAACTAGCTAGTTGAGTAGCTCTAGCAGCCCCAAATAAGTTTAAATTAAAATATTTAACAAAAAAATTTTCGATTCCCAAAATTTTAATTTCTTTATGGCCTCTCAAGCCTTCATTTAAATATTTTATTACTCTTCCTTCAAAAAATTGCTTCCTTTCTCCCCAGTTTATTAGTTTCTTACTAATAATAAAATTGGTAACGAACATCAATAAACAGATAAGTGAAATAAAAGATAATGTTAAAATTGGCTCTAAATATATTAAAACCCCAGAGAGGCAGATTGCAATGAAAATCTCGGAAACTAAAATCATTGCTTCGTTAACCGCGCTGTGAAACAAAACATTATCACCAATAATATTTCTAGTAAGTTCCGATGAATTTTTATTCACATGATAAATATGATCTTTGAAAACATAATTATTAAAAAGTTTATTTCCTATATCTTTTCTTATGTTTTGAACAAATTCATTTCTCCACCAGTAAAAAAATGACAAATAAAAATTTTTGGAAAAATATATTATTATTATTGCTGGAAAAATTAAGAATTTATTTTCCATATTTAATTCAACGCCAAAAATAATAAAAAGATTAGACAATATATTTTCTTCTATTAATTCCTGGCTCGTCGTAAAAAATAGCTTAAATGCTTGAAAAAGAATTACCAAACCTAAACTTTCAAAAATTACAGATAATATAGTTAGAACAAAAAATAGGTAAATTGACTTTCTAAAGCTTTTTGAAAGTATGTAAACAATATCTAATAATATTTTATGCATAAATTTTTTAAAAAATTATATAAGCGATTTATTAAGTTGGGTTAATTTTTTTATCCATTCTTCTTGCCAGGAATTTGATCTTAAACAGTAATTTTTACAAAAATTTTTTTTAATTTTTTCAACCTTCTTGGTATTCCACCAATTTTGTACATCATAATCGATTTTAATAAGAAAATTATATAAATCATTAAAATTATAAAAAAATATATTTGCAGAAATTAATTCATTTAAGTATTTTTTTGCTACAGAATTAAATTCAATATAATTTTTGTCACAACATATAAAAGTTGGAATATTTAAAGAAATACTTTGTAGAGCTGTAGTATTAAAATTATTATTTACAACAAAATCTGAAGCAAAGGCCATTTTTTCATATTCATATTCATGTAAATCAAATTTTATATTTTTTAATTTCTTAAAATATAATTCTTCTTTCCAAAGATTTGGGTAGGGAGGTAAACGAATATATGTTTCTTTTTTTTTAGAAATTTTTTCTAAAAATTTATAAGATGGAATTAAAGAATCACGTAAATAAGTTTCTGGCTTTCTACTATGAGCTAAAGGGTTAAAAGTCATAGACTGATGAACAAATAAGCAAAAACTACCATATTTTTTTTTTATTTTTGCTTTAAATTTTTTTAATGCATTTGGGTATTTCATCGGCATAGGTATTACTTTTTTTCCTTTCCAACCCCATGATAAAAAGTAATCAGAAATGTTTCTCTCAAATTTTTCAAGATAGAGATCTTTTTCCTGTCCATAACCACCTCCGTGTTGATACCCTAAAATTTTTGTCGATTTAAAATTCTTTAATAAATAAATTTTAAAAAGATGGTCATTTCCAGTTAAATTTTTTGATACTAATATGTTCTTAGCTTTAATTTTATTTGGATAATTTATTTTAGTAAGTTGATAAAAATATTCTAGAAATTCCTTTGGTACATAAAATTTTAAATTTTTTAAAATCAAACTGTAA
>CACLLG010000003.1 GCA_902607735.1 uncultured Pelagibacteraceae bacterium
GAGGCTTTATACATGCTGCTCTTAATCAAAATTAAACAATCTAATTATAATAAAACAAAAGAGTTGCTTAATACATTTGATTTAGTTTGCAAATCTTTCTGTTCAAAAAAAGATGAAATACAGAAAAAATTTGAAAAATTATCACCAGATAAAGCAAATGATATCAACTAAAAAAATTTTAAAAAAAAAAAGTAATACACCTATTGTATGTTTGACAGCATACTCTCAAAACATAGCTAAAATTGCTGACAAGTATTGTGATATAATTTTAGTTGGAGATTCCTTAGGAATGGTTTTGTATGGAATGAGAACTACAAGAGATGTTAAAATTGATACAATGATCGTTCACGCAAAAGCTGTGAAAAATTTTACAAAAAAAAGTTTAGTAGTTTTCGACATGCCATACAAAACGTATGAAAATAAATTTTTAGCATACAAAAATGCAAAAAGAGTAATGAAGTTAACAAAGTGTGATGCAATAAAGTTAGAGGGCGGAGTCAAAATAGTTAATATAATTAAACACTTAGTTAAAAAAGGGATTCCTGTAATGGGTCATATTGGTCTATTACCGCAAACCACAAACAATTTTAAAGTAAAAGGAATAAATCTTAATCAAAGAAAACAAATTTTAAAAGATGCGCTGGCAATATCAAAGGCAGGGGCATTTGCTATCGTAATTGAATGTGTTGTCGAAAATTTAGCTAAGGAAATTACTAAAAATGTATCTATACCTACTATTGGTATAGGAGCATCTAAATATTGCGATGGTCAAATACTTGTAACAGAAGATATGTTGGGTTTGAGTAATTCTTTACCAAAATTTGTGAAACAGTATGGAAATTTGAATAAAGTTATAGAAAAATATGTAAAGAAATATGCTAAAGATGTAAAAATGAAAAGATTTCCTTCACATAAAAATATTTATAAGTAAGAAGCAATCAAAATGGAAAATAATTTATACGAAGCCAAGTATGATATAACAAAAAAAACAAAATTAAGAAAATTTTACGAATCCAACAAAATTTTAATTTATTTAGTTATATTTATATTAATAGTTCTTTTTATAGGATCTAACTATTATTTAATAAATAAGAATAAAAAAAGAGAATTATTATCAGAGAATTATATTCAAGCTAAGATTTATCTTGAAATTGGTAAAAAAGTTGAAGCATTAGATATATTAAAAAATGTAATTCTTGCTAATGATAGGACTTATTCAACCTTATCTTTTTTTATAATTCTAAATGAAAATTTAATTAAAGATCATAACGAGGTAACATTTTTATTTAACCATCTATTAAAAAATAATAAATTTGATAAAGAAATAGAAAATTTATTAATTTTCAAAAAATCGCTATATAATTCAAATCATCTAAATGAATTAGAATTATTAAAGGAGCTAAAACCATTACTCAACAAAGATTCACTATGGAGAGCGCATGCACTTTTATTATTAGGAGATTATTTTATGTCAAAAAAAGAACATTTAAAGGCAAGAGAATTTTATATACAAATTTTATCTATGAATAATTTGCAAAGAGATTTATACGATCATGCTAAGTTACAGCTTGCATCTATTAATAATGATTAAAAATAAAACAATAATTTTTTTTTTAATATTTATATTAGTTAACAATTGCTCATTTGATTCTAAAACTGGGATTTGGGACAGTGAAAAAGAAGAAAAGGTAAGGATTTCCGAATTAGAAAAAAAACAAAGAGAAATAATTGAAACTAAAAAAATCTATTCATCCGAAAATATTTATGCAGAGGAAGTACTTTTAAAAAAAAAAATTATTTTATCTAAACCAATAAGAAATTCATCTTGGGAAATGAATGGTTTAAATCATAAAAATTTTGTTGGAAATATTTATCTTTCTGGCATAGATAATATTTTTTTAAAAAAGAAAATTGGTAAGAATAAATTTTTAGTATCTGGTAGTATAACTTTAATTTTATCATATGAAGACAATTTAATTTTTTCAGATGATAGGGGAATAATTTATAATATTAAAAAAAATGGAAAAGTTAATTGGAAACAAAATATCTATAAAAAAACATATAAAAAAATATATAAAACCTTAACTTTAGCTATATATAATAATAGTATTTATATAGCCGATAATATTGGTTTTATTTATGCAATAAATTTGGATAGTGGAAAACTTATTTGGATCAAAAATCATGGTATATCAATAAAATCTAATATCAAAATTTTTGATAATAAAATTTTTTTAATAGATCAAGATAATAGAATCTTTGCCCTCAATACAATGAATGGTGAAAAAATTTGGGAACTTCTTACCATATCATCTTTTATAAAATCTCAGAATTTGTTGTCTCTAGCTATATCAGAAAAGGGAAATTTATTTGCTATTAATTCTTCAGCTAATTTATTTAAAATTGAACCTAACAAAGGAAATGTATTTTGGACAAAAGATATATCCTCTTCTACACTTTCCGATGCTACAGATTTTTTTAAATCATCTGAAATTGTGTCAATTGATAATGAAATTATTTTTTCAACCGATTCATCATTTTTCTCATTTAATGTCAACAATAGCTCTCTTAATTGGGAGAAAAAAGTTTCTTCTGTTGGGGTACCTATCGTAGATAAAAATAATATTTTTATAGTAAGTAGCAATGGATATTTTATTATATTAGAAAAAGATACAGGAAAAACAATTTCTTCTACAAATATTTTAAAAATACTAAAAAAAAGAAAACAAGAAACAAGGGTCTCAGGATTTGTGATGGGAAGTGGAAAAATATATGCTGTAACATCAAATGGATATTTAATTGTTTGTTCAGCTTCTTTAGGAAAAGCGGAGTATTTTAAAAAAATAGGTGACCCAATTTTATCAAATCCAATTATAAGTAATGGGGAACTGTATATTTTAACTCAAAATTCTAAAATAATAGGTTTCAAATAAATTAAGTATTCTTTGATATTAAGACTTAGAAGATAAAAATGAGAGTTGTTCATCTATAAAACTTTCTTTATTGGCATCAATGGGTTCAACTGGATATTCACCAGTAAAACAATGGTCTGTGAATTGGGGGTATGTGTCATTTCTCTTTTTATATCCCATGGATTTATATAAACCTTGAATTGATAAAAATTGTAGAGTTTTTGCATTAATAAATTTTTCCATGGCTTTTAGATCAAGTTTAGAAGCAAGTAATTCCATTTTATCGGGCGTGTCTACACCATAGTAATCTGGATATTTAATTGGTGGAGAAGCAATTCTAAGGTGAACTGCTTTTGCTCCTGACTCATATAGCATTTTAATAATTTTTTCTGAAGTTGTTCCTCTAACTAATGAATCATCAATTAATATAATAGATTTATTTTTAACAAGAGATTTATTGATGCTATGTTTTAATTTTACTCCTAGACTTCTTATTTGTTGAGTTGGTTCAATGAAAGTTCTTCCAACGTAGTGGTTTCTTATAATTCCAAGCTCAACATTTTTTTTTATTTTTTCTGCATAGCCAATAGCCGCTGGTACACCAGAATCTGGCACAGGAACAATTAAATCTGATTCTACATGTGTTTCAGTTGCTAATTCTGCTCCTAATTTTTTTCTATATTCATATACGCTCGTATTATCAATAATACTATCGGGTCTAGAAAAATATATGTATTCAAAAATACAGGGTCTTTCTTTAATTTTAGGAAATGGTTTTATACTTTCTAATCCATTTTTATTTATAATAACTATTTCCCCATTTTCTACTTTTCTTACGAATTTAGCTCCAATAATATCAAAAGCACATGTTTCTGAAGCCAAAACATAAGAATTCCCAAGTTTTCCAATAACGAGTGGACGAATTCCAAAAGGATCTCTAATTCCTATTAACTTGTTATTAGTTAAAACTGTCAATGCATAGCCACCTTGAATTTTGAAAAGTGCATCAATTATTTTATCAGCTATTTTAGATCTTTTTGATTTTGCAATTAATTGAACAATAGTTTCAGTATCAGAAGTTGTTTGGAAAATAGAACCATTTTTGACTAATTCCTTTCTTAGATGTAAGGCATTACTTAAATTACCGTTATGAGCAATACTTATACCTCCTGAGTGCAAATCAGCAAAAAAGGGTTGAACATTTTTTATCAGATTATTTCCTGTGGTCGAATAACGATTATGACCTATTGCATTATTACCCGGTAATTTTTCTAGAACTTTTCCTTTAGTAAAATTATCTCCAACCAAACCAAGCCTTCGTTCCGCATAAAAATGTTTACCGTTGAACGTAACGATACCACAACCTTCCTGTCCACGATGTTGTAACGCATGCAATCCTAGAGCAGTAAGTGCAGCAGCATCTTTATTATCAAAAATTCCAAAAACTCCACACTCTTCTTTTAATCGTGTCATTTAAATTTTTTCAATTTTTTCTTCCGTCTCTTCGTAGTAATCTTTGCTATTTGGAAACTCATCAATTAAAAATTCACTTCCTTTATATATTATTCTAAAAGAATAAGTACCTTCCGTTTTTATAGGCCAATTGTTGTGTGGATAAAACCAATTAAGTAAAGAAAAAACACAAACGCAGATTATGTATCCTTTAAAAATTCCGAAAATTAAACCAAAACCTTTGTCAACCGAACCTAAACCAGAATAAGTAATAGCACTACCAATAGCTTTAGCTATAATGATTATTATAAAAAGTGAAATTATGTATAAAAAAATTCCTAAACCAATGTCAGCAATAAAATCTGACTCTATATAATCTTGAACAATAGGATTAAACTTAGGTAACAGAATAATAGTTATTATCAAAGCTAATAGCCATTTTGAAAAAGATAATAAGCTTCTTAAAAATCCTTTGGCAGTGCATTCTGCAATAAAATAAATAATAATTAGAAAGACAATAAGATCAAATGCCGAAATACTATTTTGTATAAAATCTATCGTACTATTCATTACCAAAAGGCTTTACTATTAAAATTAATTTAGGCAATAGTGTTAAAACTGAAATCATAGCTAAAAGCATAGCCAATCCAGTGAATACACCAAAATATATTGTTGGTATAAAATTAGATAAAACTAGTATTGAAAAGCCAAAAACTATTGTAATTGAAGTGTTTAAAATTGCTACACCAACTGTTTCATGACATTTTTCAACAGTTTTATTATAATTATTAACCTTTTTAAACTCTTCTTTAAATCTGTAGATGTAATGGATGCTATTATCAACTGCTATACCGATAGTTATAGCTGCAATAGTGATTGTCATCATATCCAGAGGAATCTCTAATAAACCGATAATACCGAGAATTAGAAAAGCAGCCATGAAATTTGGTACCACTCCTATTAATGATAAAGTTATATTTCTAAAAAGAACTAGAAACATTAAAGTTATTCCTGCCATCACAACACCTAAAGTTAATATTTGTGATTTGAATAAGCTTTGCAAAAGATTATTAAAAAGGATAAGTACCCCTGCTAATTCAAATTCATTACGTTTTAAATCTAATTGATTCTCCAAATCATAGTAAATTTGTTTTATCAATTCATTTCTTCTAAGATTTTCTTTTGAATCTAAAATTCTTAGACTTATTCTAGCTTCGTTATTTTTTATGGAGATATACGGATCAATTATTTCTTTTTTGATTGAATTAGGTATTTTAGTATATAAGACACCCATTTCTAGACCTTGTAATTTTTTTCCATCATTTAGATCTTCAGCAACTCTAACCATAGATGCAAAAGAAATAACTTTTCCAACTGCTTGTAAATTATCTAGATAGTCATGGACCTGAGTTATTTTATCTATTTTGTTTCTTGTAAACCAATATTTTTCATCATCTTTTTCTTCATCATCCCAGTTATCAAAATCATCATCTGCATTTTCATTTTTTTCTTTATCAGGGAATTTGATTATAATATCAAGTGGAGTTGTACCTCCGAGTTCATCGTCAATTAATTTCATACCCTTATAAATTTCAGTTTTTTTGTCAAAATAATTTATAAAACTATTTTCAACTTCAAGTTTCGAAATTCCAAAAATGCTAACTACAATGGCGAGCAAAGCTATACTAAAAATAGTTTTGGTATTTTTTTGTGCGACTTTACTTAAAAAAGTAGTAATCTTTGATTTTTTTTCATCTATATAATTTGGATTTTCCTTACTTAAAATATTTAAAATTGTTGGTAATAAAGTAAAAGTAATAGTTAGAGAGACCAGCAAACCAACTGTCATCATCCACCCAAAATCAATGATAGGTTTAATTTCACTAAATATAAGTGATAAAAATGCACAAATTGTAGTGAGCACAGTATAAAGTATTGGCCAAAACATTTTTCCGGAAGTCCAAAGGATCGCCTCACTATTTGAAATATTTGGATTTTCTTTTTTAAATTGTAAATATCTAACACTCATATGGATATTCATAGCCATAGTTAATATAAGCATCAGCGCTATAAAATTTGAAGATATTACGGTGACTTTCCATCCTACCAATCCTAGAAAACCAATCATTATAAAAACAGAAAAAAAACAACTAAGAAGTGGAATAAAGACCCACAAAATATTTCTGAAAACAAACCAAAGCGTGCAAACGATAAAAATAAATACTCCAGCTCCAAAAACTATTATATCGTTCTTTATGTAAGTCATCATATCATCAGCTATCATTGGAATACCGCCTAAATGGATTTTTGCTGAATCTTTATGTTTTTCTATAATAGCTCTTATTTCATTTACATTTTGGTGATTTTTTTGATTATATATTTTTTTATAAGAATCATATTCTTTTAGAAATTTTTTATATTCTTTTTTATCTTTCAGAGTTAATTGTCCCTTATCTTTTTTGTCTAAGTAGTTGTTTTTTGTTTTTATAAGATCAGATAATTTTTTATCATTCTTTATATAAACTAGTATTCCACTAGTTTTTCCATCTTTGCTAATTACGAATTCTTTATAAATAGGACTATTAATAATTTCTTCAAAACCTCTTTTTGTATCAACATCTTCACTTGATAATGTTTTAAAATTTTTAATTCTTTCTGATAGAGGATCGTCATTATTTTTTAGCAAAGGGACATCTAAAATAGTAATTACATTATTTGCCCACTTTAAATTTTTTAAATCGTTTTTTAATTTTGTAAGGTTTTTAATTGTGGTTGGGTTTAACAAGTCATCTTCTGGGGTATATGTTAGAACAAAAAAATCTTTTGAGCCATACTTAGCGTTTACCTCTCTCAGATATTTTAAATCAGGATCGTTTTCTAATAGCAAAGTGTCGGAAGATGCATCTAGTTGGAAATTTTTTGCAAAATATCCAAAACTTAATAATATTACAGTAAGAATTAATAGGGTAAATTTTGGTTTTTCAATTATTGAATTTTTGTATATTTTTTCAAACATTGAAAGGTCAAAGTTATTTATTTTCTAGATCTTTAAACTTCGTGTACATTGCCTCAAATTCAACTTTTACATTTCCGGTAGGTCCGTGTCTTTGTTTACCAATCATAATTTCAGCTAAACTAGATATTTCATCCATTTTTTGTTGCCATTCTGCGTGTTCGATTGATCCTAAAGTGGGTTCTTTTCTTTCAAGATAATATGCTTCTCTAAAGACAAACATTACAACATCAGCATCCTGTTCTATTGATCCCGACTCCCTTAAATCTGCCAATTGTGGTTTTTTATCATCTCTCTGTTCAACCGCACGAGAAAGTTGTGATAAGGCAAGAACAGGAACATCAAGTTCCTTTGCTAAAGCCTTTAATCCTTGGGTTATTTCTGAAATTTCCTGGACCCTATTATATTCTTTGCTTCCGCTTGATCTCATTAATTGAATATAATCTACAACAATTAAATCGAGTCCAAAAAGTCTTTTTATTCTTCTTGATCTATTACTTATTGCAGCAATAGTAATAGCAGGTGTTTCATCTATATATAGAGGTAGTTCAAAAATATTTTTTGAGGTTTCTATAAAATTTTCGAATTCTTTCTCAGACACCTTTCCTCTTCTGATATCATTAGATCTTATTCTTGACTGTTCTGAAAGTATTCGTGTTGAAAGTTGCTCAGAGGACATTTCTAGTGAAAAAAAAGCAACGGAAGATTTTAAACCTTTTTTTTCTATGTTTTTTGCTGCGTGAAAAGCTATATTGGTAGCTAGAGCAGTTTTACCCATAGAGGGTCTTCCAGCAATAATAACTAAATCTTGTTTATGTAATCCTCCTAATTTTGAGTCCAAATCAGTTAATCCAGTTGGTACCCCAACTATACCTTCTTCATTTTGATAAGCACTTCTTGCCATTTCGATAGTTTGTTCGAGTGCACTTTGAAATTTCATAAAGGATTGATTGAAGTGTCCTCTTTCTGCTAAATCAAATAAAGATTTTTCAGTATTTTGAATAATTTCTTCACCAGAGATATTGTCTTCAGTTTTCGTACCAGCCTGGTATAAAACCGATTCTGAAATCTTAATGAGCTCTCTACGCACATGCATTTCTTGAACTATGTTTGCATAATCGATAGCTTGTTTTGTAGAAGTTGAAAATTTCGTAATCTTTATTAAATATTCTTGTCCACCTAGTTCTTTTAAACCTTCATTATTCTCGAAGTGGTTTTTAAGAGTAATTGGATTAGCTAAAAGACCTTTAGCTATTAATTTTTCAATAGTTTCATAAAGTTTAGCATGTATAGGGTCAAAAAATTTTTGAGGATCTAGCAAAGGTGATATTTCATCATAAATATCATTAGAAACTAATATTGAACCAATAACCGCCTGTTCAGCCTCAATATTGCAGGGCATCTGTTTTTGCGAATTATCAATTACTTTAAAAGGTTGTTGAGCCATTATTATTAATTAAGCACATAATACTGAAAAAATAATAAAAAAAAATTGAAAGTTATACATGAAATTAATTTCCTGTGGAAAAATAGTGATAAAATTAATTTTCTTCTTCTTGTTTTACAACTTCAATATGAATTATTCCTTGAACTTGAGCGTGTAAATTAATTTTTGCTTCATAAAAACCAATTTTATTTATTTCCTTGCTTAAATCTATTTGAGAGGGCTTTATTTCTATTTTATCAGCATTTTCAATGGTTTTAGAAATTTCTTTTGGTTTTATTGAACCATATAACTCATTATTATCTTTTGCTTGTTTTAAAAATTTATAACTTTTTTTGTTAATTATATCATAAATTTTCTTTGCCTCTTTTTTTAGAGATATGTTTTTTTCATTAAGTTGTGATTTCTTCTTATTTACAAGATCTATATTTGTTTTGGAGGCAACAAGAGCTTTTCCATATTTAATTAGAAAATTGCGACCATGTCCTCTTTTAACATTTACTATATCGCCTATATTTCCAAGATTTTTTATATTTTCTAATAAAACGACTTCCATAATAATTTCTATATTAGTGCTAAGAGTCTAGCTCTTTTTATTGATCTAGAAAGTTCTTTTTGTTTTTTTAAAGATACTGAAGTTACGCGTGATGGTAAAATTCTTCCACTTTCAGAAATATATTTTTTTAACAATTTAATATTTTTGTAATCTATTGTTGGTGCGTCTTTCCCAGACAGTGGACATTCTTTTGAAAATTTAGCATCAGTTTTTTGGAATAAACTTAGCTTCGATTGTTTATAATTTTTTTTGTTCTTTTTAAAATTTTTTCTTCTTTTCATTTTTTTTATTTATTTTTCTCAAAATAAACTTTTTCAAGATCGTGTTTTTTTACTTTAACAGTTAAAAATCTGATCAACATTTGATCAATATTTCCTGCTTTTTCTAACTCGCCTATAGTTTTTCCAATACCCTCAAATTTTATATGAAAATAAAAACCTTTCTTATTATTATTGATAATATGTGAAAGATTTTTTAATCCCCATTCTTCGATTTTCATAACTTTTCCCGAGTTATTGTTAATTATATTTTCGTATTTACTTATTAAGGTTTTTACTTGGCTTTCAGGCAAGTCTTGTTTTGCAATCAAAGTATGTTCGTAACAATTCATCTTTCTCTTAATCCTTAAATAACTCTATCCTTCTACTAATCATAGTCGCCTTTATTATTGGCTAAGTTTGTGGCTTTATACTATTAAAATTTTCAATATACAACTATTAAAATTCAATTATATTATAACTTCTTATGCGCGCAGTTTTGTTTCCAGGTCAAGGTTCTCAATACGTAGGAATGGGATTAGATTTTTATGAAAAATTTGATTTAGTTAAAAAAATTTTTAAAACTGTTGATGAAGCTTTAAATTTTTCTCTTTCAAAACTAATATTATATGGACCAGAAAAAGAATTAAAACTTACTCAGAATACCCAGCCAGCAATTATGACAGTGGGAGTGAGCGTATTTAATGTTTTAAATAAAGAGTTCGGATTCGATTTGAATAAATCGAGATTCTTTGCTGGACATTCTTTGGGTGAGTACACTTCACTTGTTTGTGCTGGATCATTAACTTTAGAAAGAGCTGCTTATTTATTAAATAAAAGAGGAAAATTTATGCAGGATTCTGTTCCGGAAGGAGAGGGTTCAATGATGGCTATAATTGGAATGTCACTACAAGAGGTTGAAAATGAAATTAGTTTACTTTCAAAAGAAAATATTTGTGAGATAGCAAATGATAATAGTAATTCACAGGTAGTTGTTAGTGGAAAAAAAGAAGTTATCGAAGATTTTAATAAAAAATTAAAAATTAAAAAGAAAAAGGGTATAATTTTACCTGTAAGTGCACCTTTTCACTGCTCACTGATGAAAAAGGCTGCAGAAAATATGAAGACTGAAATTGAAAACACAAATCTAATGAAACCAAAACCAAATATTATTAGCAATGTTACTGCCAAAGAAGAGAATGATATAAACAAAATTAAGCCACTATTAATTGATCAAATTACATCAAGAGTTAGATGGAGAGAAAGTATAAATTATATGATAAAAGAAGGAGTTACAGATTTTTTAGAAATTGGTCCTGGCAAAGTACTTTCTGGTCTAGTAAAGAAAATTAACAAAGATGCAAAAATATTAAATATCAACTCTATACAAGATATAAAAAATGATTAATTTTAAAAATAAGAAAATTTTGATAACCGGAGCAAGCGGTGGTATTGGTAATGCGCTGGTAAATAAATTTGTTTCTCTAGGCGGAAATGTCCTAGGGACAGGAACTAAAGCAGAAAAATTAGATCAATTAAAAAATAAGAATCCAAATATTAAAGTTAAAAAATTTGATATATCAGAACATTCAAGAATCGAAGAATTTATTGAGAATGTTTCTTTAGAGCTAGGAGGTTTAGATATTCTTGTTAACAATGCCGGAACTAACATGGATAATCTTTCTTTAAGAATGAAATATGAAGAGTGGAAAAAAGTGATAGATGTAAATTTAACCTCTACATTCTTATTATCTAAGTACGCAATTAAAAAAATGTTAAAAACAAAATTTGGCAGGATCGTTAATGTTACATCAGTGGTTGGTCATACAGGAAATTTGGGACAATCAAATTATTCTGCTTCTAAAGCAGCCATAATTGGAATGTCAAAAAGTCTTGCTATAGAATATGCAAAAAAAAATATTACAATAAATTGTGTCTCACCTGGTTTTATAGTTTCAGATATGACTATGAATATAGCAGAAAAGGTCAAATTATATTTAACATCAAGAATTCCAATGGGCAAGCTAGGAACTGGTGAAGATGTATCTAATAGTGTGGTTTTTTTGTCTTCAGAACACGCGGGATATATAACTGGCGAAACAATCCATGTTAATGGTGGCATGTATATGTCTTGACAAAATTCATTAATAATTTATTAAGAAACAATAAATCAAATTAAGGAATTTACAAATGACGAAAGATGTTGCTGATAAAGTGAAAAAAATGGTTGTTGACCATTTAGGTATTGAAGAATCTAAAGTAACTGACGAAGCAAATTTCATTGACGATCTGGGAGCGGATAGCCTTGATACAGTTGAACTTGTTATGGCTTTTGAAGAAGAATTTGGTTCTGAGATTTCTGATAGTGAAGCTGAAAAAATTCTTACTGTGGGCGACGCTATAAAGTTTATTGAAAGCAAGACAGCTTAAAAAAAATTTAAAAGAACATTAGGCCGATCAATATTACAATGGGAAAAGAAAAAAAAGGCACGATGTTTGTTTTGTCTTCACCTTCAGGAGCTGGAAAAACAACACTAACCAAAAAACTTGCAGAAAATAATAATAATTTTGTAATTTCAATTTCACACACTACAAGAAAACCAAGATCAAATGAAATAAACGGAAAAGATTATCATTTTGTTAGTGAAGAAAAATTTAAAGATTTAATTAAAGAAAAAAATTTTTTTGAATATGCGGGTATTTTTGGGAATCATTATGGCACATTAAAAAGACCTGTCATAGAATTTCTTACACAAGGTAAGGATGTTTTATTCGATATTGATTGGCAGGGCACTCAGCAACTAAAAAAAGTTAAAGATTTATCAATAGTAACAATTTTTATTTTACCACCTGACATTAAGGTATTAAAAGAGAGATTATTAAATCGCCATAAAGGTGAGGAAAAATTAATTGTAGAAAGAATGAATAAATTCAACGAAGAAGTTTCCCATTGGAGTGAATATAATTATGTAGTTGTTAATGATAATTTAAATATATGTTATGAAAAAATATTGGATATTATTACTCTAGAAAAAAAAGGTATAAGAAAAAAACAAAATTTAGATGAGATTAGAAAAAAAATTACTCAGTTAACAGTTAATTAAATAATCTTTCATATTCGGAGGCTATTTTATAATACGTCTCACTACTTAGTTCTCCAGGTCTTTTTGTTAAATCAATATTTAATTTTTTTGCGATATGGAGTCTATTTTTAAATAATTTTTTGAAACTTTTATTTATCATTTTTCTCCTATTTGAGAATAAAATTCTAGTTACTAATTCAAGATTTTTGGGGTTTTTCAAATTAAATTTATTTACTTTTTTTGGCGTAAAAGAAAGTAGAGACGAATTTACCTTAGGTTTAGGATAAAAACAGTTTCTTGTAATATTAAAATGTTTTTTGCTTTCTAATCTCCAATTCGTCAAAATTGATAGTCTTCCAAATTCTTTAGTATTTGTCTTAGCAATAATTCTGTCAGCTACTTCTTTTTGAAACATTAAGATTAAAGCACTATACCAAGGAGGCCATTTTTTGAGCATTATAAGTGAGGTCAATATTTTTGTTGAAATATTATAAGGAAGATTTCCAAAAACTATAATATTTTTTTCTAAATTAATATCATCAACAATATTTAAAATATCTTCGTTAATTATTTTTATATTTTTATTTGTACTAAATTTTTTTTTTAAGAAGTATGATAATTTTTTATCCTTTTCAATCCCAATAATTTGTTTTGGATTTTTAGTCAATATTTCATCTATTAAATTTCCATAACCTACACCAATTTCCATAACAATTATGTTTTTATTAACATTTCCGATATTGATTATTTTTTTTATAATATTTTTATCTATCAAAAAATTTTGTCCTAGACTTTTTTTTGATGTACCTAAGAGCTCCATTAGTTATCTTATATTATTGAAAAATTTAATTGATTCGATCAAACTTTCAGGATTTGCAATTTTTTTACCAACAATATTTTTTGCTATTCCGTGATCGGGAGATACTCTTATATATGGTAATCCTAAAGTAATATTTACTGCATTAAAATTATAGAGAGTTTTAAAGGGGGCGAGAACTTGATCATGATACATTCCGATAATTACATCAAATTTATATTTTTTATAAACAACAAAAGCAGAGTCCGGTGAAATTGGACCTTGCACATCAATCTTTGATTTTAGCAAAGAATTTACGGCTTTATTTATAATTTCTTTTTCCTCAGATTTTTTTATTGAGGAGGAATTGTGTGGATTTAGCCCAAGAATTGCAAAAGTAGGTTTTTTACTAAAATTTTTTTTATAAAATTCATTTATAACTTTTACTTTTCTAATAATTGAATGTTGATTTATTTTTTTACTTACTAGACTTAAAGAAATATGTGTTGTTATAGGAGCAACAGATAATTTTTTATTAAAAATTAACATTACTTCTTTATTTAACATCCCAGTTTTGTGAGCTAAATATTCAGTAACTCCTTGAGGTTTATTTTTAAACAAAAATTCTTTTGAAATTGGACAATTTATAAAACCTAGAATTTTTTTATTTTTAGAAAAGTTTAAAGCTGAATCAAAGCATTTTAAAATATATTTATTTGATTTTGTAGATATTTTCTCAAAAGGCTTTTTTTGATGATAGTCTATATTGTATACAGGAAGGCTAGGACCTTTTAGGTCACGTTTATCGAAATTTTCATTAATTTCTTTAATTTTAATTTTATATTTTAATTTTTTTTTTTGCAAATTTAATAAATTAATGCTTCCAATAACAAACCAGAGTTTACTGCTATATTTTTTTCTTTGATTCCAACTTTTAAAAATAATCTCGGATGAAATGCTATTCGGTTCACCAGCGATTATAGCTATAATATTTTTCATTTCATTACCTGAATTGATGTTGATCTTTTTAATTTATCATAATGAGATAATGAGTGCATATTTAGTATTTGAGTTTTTTTTGCATTTACTAACTGATTTTTTCTTTCTTCTAGAGTTAAATTTTTGTCCACCTTTCTTTTATCTCTAATTTTAAAAATTAATATTCCCTCAGGCAATATAATTGCTTTAGAAATGCTGCCGACAGGCGTATTTTTTATTATAGATTTAATATTTTCTGCAATTTCACTTTCACTTACCCATCCCAACTCACCACCCACTGCCGCAGATTCAGAAATACTTAAATTTTTTGCAATATTTTCAAAACCTTCATTTTCTATTTTATTTTTTATTTCTTTAATCGCAGATTCTAACCCATCTTTATCCACCGGTTTAATTAATATTTCTGAAATTAAGTATTCCTCCAGTATTTTTTCGTTTTGGATCTTTTTTAATTTTTCCTCAATTTCTTCAGGATTAATAGATAAATCAGTTTTATATAATTCAAAAATTAAAGTATTCCAGTAAAGTTCCACTTCCACTTGATCTCTGATAAGGGAAAAATCTAACTCATTTGAGGCGCATATATTTTTAAATGTTTCCAGATCTACATCCATAGAAGTAGCTAATCTTATCAATTCATGCTGTACGTCTGTTTCATTGAAATCTAAAAATTCATGTCGCTCTATTTCAATTTGCTTTATAAGTCTTGTTATAACTGAATTTACAGCAGACTTATGTAGTTCATCTTTGTTAGCATCAGAATAACTTTGTTTATTTAAAATTAATATAATTTTCATTTCATTTATAATATCTGATTGTGTTACAGGTTTGTTTCCAACCGTCATATACAAAGAGTCTTTAATTTCAGTATTTGCTTTTTCAAAACATATAAATGAGACTAAAACTAAAAAAATTATTTTTTTTATATTGGTCACTTGTTTAAAGCTGGTGTATTTACATTAGCAAATGGAACAAAAGTAATAGTAAACATTAAAGAATTTTTTGGTTTTATATCATCTAAGTCGTCATAAAATTCTCTTCTATATGCAATCCCGGCTGTCAAACAATCATTAGCATATTGATAATTAAGATTATAAAGTTCAGTACTTTCTGTTTTAAAATTCTTTTTGGTACTAAAAGTTAATTTGTTAGAATCATTAAAATTTAAAGTTATACCCGAGCTGGCATAATGTTCTTCACCAACATGATTTCGTTGTTCCAAATAATCTAAATTAAATTGAACTTTACCAAAATCTAACTCAGACGAAATATTATTATAATTTAAATCATTAAGATTGTGATCTAATGAAAACTTATAATCGATATTTCCAATTTCTGAAAAATTATAATTAATTTTACCTACCACATCAGACATTTTTTGATCCAAAGAACTTTTTGAAGGTATGTCCTTATTTTCTTTGTTGCTAAAAATTTGTCCTAAAGACATTGAAAACTTTTCATTTTCTATATTGTTTTTGTCTTTTTTGTTAATTTTAAAATCAAAACCAACAATCGCACTTAATCCTTCTTCAATCTCAGAAGTTTTGTTTAAAGAGTATAAATTTGTGTAATCTAGGTTTACATCTTTTTCACTTAAATTTCTCATATGTCCCGGAGCATATCTAATCATAAAATTTGGTGACAAAAGATTAGAATAGTCAATTCCATCCTTTTTCAATGGTAGTGAGGTTTTATAACCTATGACACCACTTAATTCACTTACTGAATCTCCATCTTTATATTCTTTTGTTTTTCTAGTTTTATAATTTGTATTTCTTATCATTCCTTGCAAAGTATTTACAAAACCATTTTTTGTTATACGATTTGTAGGACTCCAAATAAAATCATTATATAAAAAGGTTTTATGTTTATTAGTTTCATAATTACTATAGAGAGCGTTAGATTTAAAATTAACAATACCAAATTTTTCACTAAAAAAAGTTTTCCCATACATTATATTTGGTAAAATATATTCATATTTATCAGAGTTTTTACTTGAGTTTAAATCTTCATAAACATTCGCGTTAAGACTTAAATACATATCTTCTTTACTAAAGTTATAATTGATTTCACTTTCTAAGTTTGTATCTTCAGAATTTACAGAGGAAGTATTAATGTCATGTATTCTAAAATATGTATCATTGGATGTTCTTTGAATCTTAGCTGCAAGACTACTTTCATAAGATTCATCCTGATTTAAATTAAAATTAATATCAGCAAAAATATGATTTCTAGATCCTTCTGTTTTTACAATATCTGTATTTTTGTAGCCTTGAGTGTAACTAGTGTCTAGATTAAAAGATCCACGCTTAAAGGCTTGTCTATACTCAAGAAAAAATAATGCATTTTCTTTAGCATAAATTTTTGGCGAAAAAGTAAGATCTTTATCATTATTGATTGCCCAGTAGTAAGGAATAGCAAAACCATTTCCTACAGTTGTGCTATTAGAAAAAAATGGAGCTAAAAAACCCGATTGTCTTTTTACCGTAGGGTCTGGATGAAAAAATCTAGGAAAATAAAATATTGGTATATCGTAAACTTTTAGAGTTGCATGCTCATAATATATAGTTTTTTTTATTTTATCGTGACTAATTTCTTTAGCTTTCAAAGTCCAAGGTGGACACTTTTCATCTCTTTTTTTACATACTGTAAAAACACCTTTTGATAAAATAGTTTTATTTTTTGTTACAAAAATATCGTTTGCTACAAATCGCGGATCATTCTCATTAGTTAGACCAAAATTTTCTTGGTCTAAGATGACACTGATATCAGATCCAATCATTTCTTTTTTTTTAGTGTCTACATGAATTTCTTTAAAAAAATATTTATTTTTTTTTACGTCAATAATTTTTATTTCACCTATAGAAGAGAATAAGTTATTTTCTATTTCATATTGAAACATGCTTGTTTCAACTATATTTCCATCAGTATCAGAAAAAAAAGAATTTTCCTTTGAGCTTAATATTTTTTTTTGAGTATCATACAAAACATTTTTTGCTATTAGTTTATAACCTTCCTCCAAAATTAATTCTGTATTGTCATAGGTAATAATTATTTCGTTAATTTTGTCATAGGAAGCCTTATCGGACAATAAAATATTTCCACTCATATCGTCGATTTTTACATGTCCTTCGGCTAACAAATATTCTTTAGATTTGTCATAAGTAATTTTATCCGCATACACAATCTTTCCCTCAGAATCCACAGCTTGAACAGAACCGCTTCCTATAAGAATCATATTATCTTTATCAATTAAAATTTCATCAGCAGCAATATTGAACTCTTCAGCTTGAAGGGTAAAATTGCTAAAAAAGAACATGCCCATAAAGAGGGCAAACAATTTTTTTTTTTTATCTTTGATTTGCATGTATTATTCCCACACCACTAAATATAAAAATAATTATAATTGGCATCCAAACTGCTATTTCTACAGATAAAGTTTCTGTTCGGCCTAAGGCAGCAGAAAAATCGTTGAAAAAATAAACTATTACGCAAGTAATTATAGTAACAAATGCATAAGTTGTCGTATTATCTTTAAACCTAATTCCCAAAGTAAATACGCCGCTTAATAAGACCATCGCTAAGAGAAAAAAAGGAAAAGCCAAAGATCGATGCAATTTTGTTTCCATTTGTTTTGTAGAATAACCTCTATCGGATAAAATTTTCATTTCATTTTTTATACCCCAAAACGAGATAGTATCTAAATTTGAATATAGACTTTGAATTCTCTCCAGATCGTATAAGCTAATATAAGATAATTGATCCAGATTTTTTGAAATAATTATTCCATCTTGATCAATAATTTTCACATTATTTAAGGACCATTCTAGTAAAGATATGTTTGCAGATTTAGCTTCAATTCTTCTTACAAAATTATTACTCTTATCAAATTCATAAATAGTTACGTCTATTAAATTTTCATTTTCCAAATTTGAAGATCTAATAATATTATTTTTTTCATCATTTTTTTCTTTAATCCAGATTCCATTTTCAGTAATAGCTGCAAGATAATCCTTATCTCTTTCGTACTGCCCTTTCATGATTTCATATTTTTTTACTAAAATTGAAGTAAAAGGATTTAATGAAGTTATAAAAAATAAACCTAAAAAAATGGATAGAAGGCATGGTATTATAATTATCGAAAAATTAGAAATTCCAGAAATTTTTAAGGCAGTTACTTCATCACTTTTTTTTATTTTTCTAAAATACCACATACCAGTTAATAAAATTATAAATGGAAACATGTTATATAAATAATTTGGCACAATGAGAGCAGATAATAAAATAGGAACATGAATTCCTATATCGATATCTTTAAAAAAATTTATTTCTTCAAACATATTCATAATAAAACCTAAACAGAAAAAAATTAAAGTTACATTCATAACAACTTTAAGAAATTCAATAGAAAGGTATTTATTTATTACGAAAGATTTAATCATAGTTTTTAATATAAGTTTTCATATTTAAATTTTCTTAATAAACTAAAATAAAATAATGGTAGCATTAATAATGGAAATAAATAATAAAACATCGTATATCTCCATGACACTCCAGAATATCTTACCATTATTTCTGATAAAACCAGAATTACAAAACCAATAAAAAAATATATATACTTTCTATAATTATAAATTTTTTTGTCTCTTCTCGAAGAAAGTAGAAATGAACATACCAAAGCTATTAATGGAATAAAAATAGGCATGCCAAATCTTTTATTAATTTCTATTTTTGTGTCCATTAAAGATTTTTTAGTTTGACTACAATTATGATCAATAAAATTTTTACTTTTTGATAAAAATATGCATTTTAAAATTGCTAATGTAGAAGTTTCTTGAATCTTGGGTTCACTAATACTTTTTGTTGTAATCCCAGAAAGATTTAATATAGTTTTTTTAAATTTAACAATATTTACTTCTCCATCATTTTTTAATTTTTGTATATTGCCCTCGTACAATATTAAATACTTTTCATCCTTACTTATGTGACCAGATTTAGCAAAAATTGTAGAAGAGCTAGTTCCTATTTTGGATAAAATATTACCATCGTCTCTGATAAAAATGTTTTCATAAATCAGATTTTGATTTTTATTCCCTACAAATATAGTAAGTCCTTTAACAGTGTCATTAAATTGTTTTTCTTTAAGCAGGGATGGTATAAATTGTAATTCTGAGTTTTTCAAAACTGATCTAGAAAAATTTAATAATTGTGGATTTAAAAGACTAGTAAATAAAAGTTGAAAAAACATAATTATTAGAGAGATACGAAGTATAAGATGAACAATATTAATTTTATTTAATCCTGAAGTCCATACAGCTATTAGTTCATTATCTTTTTCAAATTTCAAAATCGTTAATACAATTGATATTAGGAAACAAAATGGAATTAATTTGGTGAAGATTTTAGATAATGTCAAAATAGAATAGGTAAAGTAGGTTCCGAATGCATGCCCATCTTCTGTAACTAGATCAAGATAGTTTACAGACTGGATGGTCCAAACTATGACTGCCAAGGCAAATAGCGTAATAGCAAAATATCTTAAAAACTCATGAAAAAAATATTTGTAAAATGTATTTTTCATTGTAAAAGTGTAATATATAGTTAATAAATCAACTTTGAATAGAATTCAATTTATACGTTAAAGAAAGGAAAAATGTTAAGTTTTATAAGTAGTTTGGGCTCTGATTGTGATGCGTTAGCTATATTTGTTACTGAAAAGTACGAATATAAAGGTAAGAAGGATCCATTACCAAATAGCACAGTTCAAAAAATCAATTCTTTTCTTAGTATATTAAAAAGAAAAAAAAGTGAAGAAGATATAAGTTTTTTTGATATTTCAGATACACAAAAGTGTTTTGTAATAAAAACAAAAAGTAAATTTGAAAGTTATTGGCCACAGGAAAAGGGTGGCAGTTTTTTTTCATATTTAAAAAAATTTAAAGATATAAAAAAAGTATGTTTGTATCCAGATAGTTTAGATTTTGATAAAGAAAAATTAGAAAGTTTCTTTTCACAATTTATTTTTGGTCTCTATCTAAAAAGCTACACATTTAATAAATACAAAACTTTGAATAAAGAAAAAGTTAACAAAAAAATTGATTTTAAAATTATAACTAAAAATAAAGAAAAAATAGAAAAAAAATACAAGTATTACAATACTATAAAAGAGGGAGTATTTTTAACTAGAGATTTGGTTTCGGAGCCACCAAATGTTTTGAATCCCAAAACTTATGTTCAAGAAATACAAAAACTTTCAAAACTTGGTCTTAAAATTAAATCTTATAATGAAAAAGAATTAAAAAAGTTAGGATTAAATGCATTATTAGGAGTGGGCCAAGGAAGTAGTAATGAGACATATTTAGTAACCATTGAATGGAATGGAAAAAAAAATTCATTAAAAAACCCTTTAACTTTTGTTGGAAAAGGAGTTTGTTTTGATACAGGTGGTATTTCATTAAAACCAGCAAGATTTATGGAGGAAATGAAATATGATATGGCGGGGTCAGCTGTTGTTGTGGGTCTTTTAAAATCTCTTGCGTTAAGGAAAGCAAAGGTAAATGTTGTAGGCGTTGTAGGCTTAGTTGAAAATATGCCCGGAAGCAATGCTCAAAGACCTGGGGATATTGTAAAATCTTACTCTGGAAAAACTATTGAAGTTCTTAATACGGATGCGGAAGGAAGACTTGTTTTAGCTGATGCACTTAGTTTTGCAGAAAAAAAATATAAACCAAAATTTATTATTGATCTAGCAACTTTGACAGGTGCAATAATAATTAGTTTGGGTGAAGAATATGCAGGTTTATTTTCAAATAACGATGAACTATCAAAAAATATTTTTAAAGCTAGCGTAAATGTAAATGAAAAGGTATGGAGACTTCCTCTACACAAAAATTATGATAAATTAATGAATTCCACAGTAGCTGATGTTCAAAATATTAATTATGCAGGAGGAGCTGGCTCTATAACAGCAGCACAATTTTTACAAAGATTCATAACAAACAAAACACCATGGGCACATTTGGATATCGCTGGAATGGCTTTTTCAAAAAAGGCTGCAAATTTAAATCCTGGTGGAGCAACGGGATTTGGAGTTAGATTACTAAATAATTTAATAAAAGAATATTACGAATAAGATTATGATTGAGCAAACTTTGTCAATCATTAAGCCTGATGCAGTAGAAAGAAATTTAGAGGATAGAATTAAAAATTTTTTCAAAGAAAAAGACTTAAAGATTTTAAAAAGTAAAAAGGTAAAAATTTCAAGAGAAGAAGCTTCAGAGTTTTATAAAGTCCACCAAACAAAGCCTTTTTATAATGATTTATGTAACTATTTGTCATCAGGTCCTATTGTAGTAATGATATTAGAAGGAGAAAATGCTGTGGCAAAAAATAGGGAACTAATGGGGGCGACCGATCCTAATAATGCAGAAGAAGGAACATTAAGAAAAATGTATGGTCTTTCAATAGATAAAAATTCGGTACATGGTTCTGATAGTGTTTTAAATGGAAAAATTGAAATAGATTTTTTCTTTAAGTGAAATTATCTAAAAACAGATATTATAGATTGAGGATAAAGTTTATGTTCTTGCATCAATATTTTCTTTTTTAGAGAATTTTCTGTTTCATTATTATTAATCAAAACTTTTTTTTGTAAGATAATTTTACCTGAATCTAGTGCTGGTGTAACAAAATGAACCGTACAACCTGAATATTTTTCATTAGATTCTAAAACTCTTCTATGAGTGTTAAGACCTTTATACTTAGGAAGTAAAGAAGGATGTATATTAATAATTTTTTGACCAAAAGTTCTTATAAAATTTTTTGATAATATTACCTTAAATCCGGCCAAACATAAAAATTTTATTTTTCTTTTCTTTATTTCAAATAAACAATTTCTTTCGAATTGGATTTTGTTTTTTGATGAAAAAAATTTATAAGGAATAGAGAACTTTTTAGCAAAATTGATACCTTTAGCTTTTATATTATTTGATATAATTAGCTCAATTCTAATTGGGAAACTACAATCTCTAGAACTTTTTATTATAGATTTGAGATTTGATCCATTGCCAGAAATAAAAACACAAGTTTTTATTTTATTTACCATTTCATTTTTCCAAACGTTTTAATATTTGATTTCTCTCTAGATATATGTCCAATTTGATAAGGTATATATTCCTTAGAAAATATACCTTTAATTTTTTTAATATTCTTTTTTCTTGTAATTAAACAAAACCCTACTCCACAATTAAATGTTTTAAGCATCTCAGAGTCTTTAATATTATTTTTTTTTAACCATTTAAAAATAGATTTAGTTTTAATGCTAGATAAATTGATATTTATGCACAGCTTATCTGGGATAACTCTACTTAAATTATGTAATAAACCTCCACCAGTTATATTAGCACAACCATTTATTAATTTTTTTTGAATTATTTTATTAATTTCCCTTACATAAATTTTTGTAGGTTTAATTAATTCTCTTTTAATTTTTTTTGATAGTTTTAAATTTTTTTTTTTTAAAATATGCCGAACTAGCGAAAATCCATTTGAGTGTATTCCTGATGAGGGAACAGCCAAAATTACATCATTTACTTTTATCTTATTTTTAATTAATAATTTTTTTTTATCTACCAAACCAATAGCAAAACCAGCTAAATCAAATTTATTTTTTTCATATGTTCCTGGCATCTCAGCAGTTTCTCCACCAATTAAAGCACAACCAGCTAATTTACAGCCAGAAACTATTCCATCTAAAATTTTTTTTGTTTTTTTTAGTTTAATTTTATTTATTGCAATATAATCTAAAAAAAAAATGGGTTTAGCTCCTTGAACAATTAAATCATTTACACACATAGCAACTAAATCTATTCCAATTGTATTATATTTTTTAAATGTGTTTGCTATTTCAATTTTTGTGCCCACACCATCAGTTGAAGATACTATAAGGGGATTTTTCATTTTAAACTGCGAGATGTCGAAAATTGATCCAAAACTACCAATATTTCTAAAAGATTTTGTTTCTGTATTTTTTTTGTAAGTTTTCCTTGATATTTTAGATATGTAATTTACTAACTTATCAGCAGTTGCCATATTAACACCGCTTTTTTTATAAGTATTATAAGTTCTTTTCATGAAAAGTTATTTATTATTAAAGTATTTTAGAACAAATTTAAAAGAATATATTTTTATTTTTTTAACAACATCTATATTCCTATTTATCCCATTTACAAAAAGTTTTGGAGAAGAAAATGTATTTACTATAAGTAATGTGGAAGTCGAAGGAAGAATAGATTTAAACTTTTCAAGGGAAAAATATCTTAATATAGCATTTCTGGATTCTTTCCAAATACTTATGAATAAAATTCTACTTACGAGGGATTTGGAAAAGATAAATAATATAAAATTGAATCAAATAAAGAATTTGATAAAAAGTTTTCAGCTTTTAGATGAGAGCTACAAGGAAGATATATATAGAGCTAATATTAAAATTATTTATAATGAGGAAAAAATTAAAGATTTTTTGGGTAAAAAAAATATTTCATTTTCAAATCCAGAAAATGTTTCAGCAGTATTTTTTCCTCTACTTTATATAAATGGTGAGATTCAAGATCTAAGTGAAAATTTTTTTTACAGACAATGGGAAAAAATTGAAATTAAAAATGAATTAATAAATTTTGTATTACCATTAGAAGATTTAGAAGATATTTCTAAGATCACAGAAATGAAGGATAAAATAGAAAAATTAAATGTTGATCTACTAGTAAATAAGTATGACATTAAAAATTATGTTTTTGCATTAATAGATTATGAAGATCAAAATTTAAATATACATCTGAAAACAAATTTCAATAATAATAAAGTGTACAAAAATATTTCATACAAAATAGAAAATATTAAAGATGAATTAGTATTAAATTCTATTTTAAAGGATTTAAAATTAAAAATTACGGATTTATGGAAAGAAGAGAATCTTATTAATCTGTTAATGCCTCTATCAATAAAGATAAAGTTTCAACATTCTAACATTAAAAATTTAGAAAAAATGAAAAACACTTTTTATAAAATAAGTATAATTAATAATTATACTTTGGAAAAATTTAATATTAATAATTCTTTTTTTAAAATATATTACTATGGCAATCCAAAAAAATTAAGAACAGAATTATTAAAATTTGGATATTTATTAAAAAATAATCAAGGATTTTGGGAAGTTTATTTAAATGAGTGACCAATTAATTTTAAAATTTCCTACGAAGCAGGCTTATAAAAAGGAGGACTTTTATGTTTCATCAAGCAATCAAAAAGCATATGATTTTATAAATAGCTGGCCTAAATGGATAAAACGAATTGTTAATATTTTTGGACCATCTGGATCTGGAAAATCACATTTAGCATCAATCTTAAAAACGAAAACTTCATGTTTACAAATAAATTCTGATAAATTAAATGAGACGATTTTTTTAAAATTTAAAACAAAAGAAGCCTTAATAATAGAAAATTTAAATGAAAAAGTTTCTGAAGAATTATTATTCTCATTGTGGAATACTTCTCTTCAAGATAATAAATATATTTTAATAACTTCTTTAAAGGCAATCAATTCATATAATTTTAAACTGAAAGACTTAATATCCAGAATTAATAGCAGTTTAATCATCGGCATAAATCTTCCTAGTGACGATTTAATTAGCGTAATTCTTTCAAAAAATTTTTCTGATAAGCAAATTAAGGTTGAAAAAAAGCATATTGATTACATAATTAAAAGAATTGATAGATCTTATGAGAAAATATCTCAATTTATTTTAACTTTGGATAAATATTCTTTAAAAAAAGGAAGCCCTATTGGCTTAAAATTGATTAAAGAAGTGTTAAAAATGATATAAATTTTTAAAAAGGAATCACTTTGCATAAATATAGAACTCACACATGTTCAGAAATAAACAAAAAAAATTCTGGTAGCACAGTTAAACTTTCAGGATGGGTACATAGAAAAAGAGATCATGGAAATCTTCTCTTTTTTGATCTAAGGGATCACTTTGGTTTGACACAGTGCGTTATTGAAAATAGTAATAGTTTTTTTAAAGTTGCAGAAAAAGTAAAACCCGAATCCGTGGTTTGTGTAGTAGGAGAAGTTGTTAATAGATCTACAGAAACGATTAATAAAGATTTATATACAGGAGAGGTTGAAATAAAAATTTCTTCATTTGAAATTTTATCAGAATCTAAAGATTTACCCATGCCAGTTTTTGGTGAACAAAATTATCCAGAAGAAACTAGGTTGAAGTATAGATTCTTGGATTTGCGTAGACAGGAAATGCATGAAAATATTGTTTTAAGATCAAAAGTAATTTCTTTTATAAGAAAAAAAATGATTAATGATGGATTTTTAGAATTTCAAACTCCAATACTTACAGCCTCAAGTCCTGAAGGAGCTAGAGATTTTTTGGTACCAAGTAGAATGCATCCTGGAAAATTTTATGCATTACCTCAGGCACCACAACAATTTAAACAAATGGTAATGATCTCAGGTTTTGATAAGTATTTTCAAATAGCACCATGTTTTAGAGATGAAGATGGAAGAGCTGATAGAAGTCCTGGTGAACACTATCAATTAGATATAGAAATGTCTTTTGTTGAACAAGAAGATATTTTTAAAACTTTAGAACCACTTTTTTTTAATTTATTTACTGAATTTGGTAAGGGAAAAATTGTTTCTAATTTTCCATTTAAAAAAATTAAGTACAAAGATTCTATGCTCAAATATGGAACTGATAAACCTGATTTAAGAAATCCAATTGAAATATTTGATGTAACTGAAATTATGAAAAGAGAGGATGTTAAACTAGATATTTTTAAAAAATTAATTGATAAAGGAGGAGTTGTCAGAGCTATACCTGCTCCCAAAATAACATCTAAACCCAGAAGTTTTTTTGATGCATATAATAATTGGGCGAAAGAAGAAGGTGCAAAAGGATTAGGTTATGTTTTATTTGAGAAAAATAATGACAAATTAATTGGAAAGGGACCAATAGCAAAATTTTTCTCTGACAAAGCCATTGGTGAATTGGTAAAAAAATGCAAATTAAAAGAGAACGATGCAGTATTTTTTTCTTCGGACAAGGTAAAAGAAGCTGAAAGAATTTCTGGTCTTACAAGACAAAAATTAGGTAAAGAACTTAATTTAATAAATAATAAAAAATTTGAATTTTGCTGGATAACAGATTATCCCATGTATCAATATGATGAAAAAGAAAAAAAGATTGATTTTAGTCATAATCCTTTTTCAATGCCTCAAGTTAACCCAAAAGATTTTGATAAGGCTGATCCTTTAACAATACTTGCATATCAATATGATTTGGTATGCAATGGTTATGAGATATCCTCAGGAGCAATAAGGAACCATTTGCCTGATTTAATGTATAAAGTTTTTTCTAAAGTTGGTTATTCAAAAGAAGAAGTAAATAGTAAATTTGAAGGGATGATAAAGGCTCTATCCTACGGGACTCCGCCCCACGGGGGAATGGCTCCTGGAATTGATAGAATTGTTATGTTATTGGCTGGTAAAGAAAATATACGAGAGGTTACTTTGTTTCCAATGAATCAAAATGCTCAAGATTTGCTAATGGGTGCACCATCTGAACCAAGTAAACTACAACTCAAAGAATTAAATATTAAAGTTTTAGATAAAAAGAAATAATTTCTACTTATTGCTTTTTAAATTAATTCTTACATTACTCAGGTCTACCAGTTTATCTTTGTATTTACTTCGTACAAAACCCTTACTTGTTATATCTTTTACTAATTTTAAGAATGTATCTTCGCCAACATCATTTGTAATTTTATCACTACTAGAGGTACTAATCGAAGGTGTATGTGCTAAATCTTCCCTACCCAAATAAGATATAGCTAATTCTCTAAAAATGTAATCAAGTATTGATGAGGCATTTAGTATTCTATCATTTCCTTTAATTTCTCCGGATGGTTCAAATTTAGTTTCAATAAATGCATCAACAAATTCATCCAGAGGAACCCCATATTGTAAACCCAAAGAAATTGCTATTGCAAAATTATTCATTAGTGCTTTTACCAATTCTCCTTCTTTGTTCATATCTATAAAAATTTCACCCACTTTTCCATCATCATACTCTCCCGTATGTAAGTAAATTTTATGGTTTCCGATACTGACCTTTTGTATATAGCCTTTTCTTCTATCAGGCATTTTAGATCTATCATTATTTTTTTTATTGAATTTTGGGCTGCTAATACTTTTGTTATCTAGTTCATTTAGATCTTGTAATTTGTCCGAACCTACAATTTTTTCATTAATCACTGAAGAAATTTCAGGGATATCTTTTGTTTTTAATTCATTTTTTTGATCTGCAAAACTCCCTTTTTTGCTTGTCGTTCTGGTTTTTCTGTTGTTCAGTTTTACATCGATTATTTGAAATTCTCCATCATTGCGATTTTCTAGTTCAGAAAATTTTTTTTCATTCAATTCGTCAAGTTTATGAACAATTTTGAATGTACAGGTGTAAAAAGTTTCTACTATATACTTAGGCATGGTCAATTAATCTCCAAGATTTGATTATTATTATATATTGTGAGCATTTATGTGATATATACTAAATATATTTTAAGTCTAACAAATTATTTACAATTTTTAATTGTGTGGATTTTAAAATTAGATAGGAAACAGTATAAACGAATCAAAAAAAATTTTGTGTTCAATTTTTTAAAACAAATATTTACTTGGTGGCATAAACAAACAGTAGGCACTTTTATTTACACTTTAATCTCAGGTAAATTAGTTGGAAAAGATCAATTTGGAAACAAGTATTATGGTAATTCTAAAGGAAAAAGATGGGTAATTTATAAAAATAATGTCGAATCATCAAAAATTCCACCAGAGTGGCATTTATGGATTCATTCATTAACTGCAAATAAACCAAACAATGAAAAGAAAAAGTATGTTTGGCAAAAAAATCATCAGGAAAATTTAACAGGAACAGAAAAAGCATATAAACCGGAAGGTTCTTTAGGATCTGAAACAAAAAAAAATATGAAAAAATATGAAACTTGGAAATATTAAAATTTTTATTTTTTTATTTTTTATAACCACTTTTTCTGCTTCATCAATTGAAGAAATCGAAACTGTACCATTAATAAATTTAGAGGAACTATCGCCTACTTTTGAGGAAGACAAAGATGAGCTTGAAAAAACGGAAGAACAAAATAATAATATAAATAATATTGAGAATATTTCAGATGAAAAAAAAAGTAAAAAAAAAGAAAAAATTTATATCAATATTAAAGCTTTAGACAAAATTACGGCTAAAACATCAGCAATGAGGCTTGCTATTGGAGAAAAAAAATTTTTTGGTCCGTTAGAAATTAAAGCTTTGAAATGTCAACTTTCAGAAAATAACGAAGCTATAGACACCGTTGCCTATCTGCAGGTTAAAGACTTATCAAGTAAAGATAACAATCAAGTTTTTTTGTTTAACGGATGGACTTTCGTATCCAGCCCGACTTTACAATCAATTGATCATCCAATTTATGATTTATGGATTACTAGTTGTGAAAATATTTAGTAAAAAGATTCTTTCATAAGCCAGTTTACATCGAAATCTGAGTTTATAAATTTTTTGTGGTTTAATATTTTTTTGTGAAGATCGATGGTAGTTGTGATTCCTTCAATCACAAACTCGTTTAAGGATCTTTGTAATCTTTGTATAGCTTCTTCTCTGTCTCTTCCTTGACAGATAAGTTTACAAATTAAACTATCGTAGTAAGGTGTTATTCTGCAGCCTTGAAATATAGCACCATCAACTCTCGTTCTAAAACCGGAAGGTTGATGGCAAACACTTATTATACCTGGGCTTGGTTGAAAGTTTTTACTTGGATCTTCGGCATTTATCCTGCACTCAATAACATGTCCTCTAAAATTTATGTCAGATTGTTTTAGTGCGGTTTTTCCTTTAGAAGCAATTTTTATTTGTTCCTTAACTATATCTATACCTCCTCTAATTTCAGAAACTGGATGTTCCACCTGAATTCTTGTATTCATTTCTAGAAAATAGAATTTTCCATTATCATAAATAAACTCAACAGTTCCTGCGCCTTCATAATTAAGTTTGCTTACCATTTGTACAGTTTTATTTAAAAGATCTTCTCTTGTTTTTTCGTCCAGCACTGGGCTAGGGGATTCTTCAATAAGTTTTTGATGTTTTCTTTGTACAGAACAATCTCTTTCACCCATGTGTATAGTAGTTTTTGTATCTGACAAAATTTGGACTTCAATATGTCTTGGTTTTTCGAAATATTTTTCTATATAAACAGCATCATTTGAAAAGTATTTTTTTGCTTCTTGTTTTGCTAATGAAAGAGCGCTATCAAGTTCTTTTTCATTATTAACAAGTTTCATTCCTTTGCCCCCTCCACCAGCAGAAGCTTTTATTAATATGGGGTAACCTACAGCAGAAGATATTTTTTTTGCTTCTGCTAATGAAGTAATATTTCCTTCTGAACCTTCAATAACTGGAAGACCAAATTTTTTTGCTGTTCTTTTAGCTTCAATTTTATCACCCATTTTCTTTATTATTTCTGCACTTGGTCCAATAAATTTAATTTTATTTTTAGTGACAATTTCTGCAAAATGATAATTTTCCGATAAAAAACCATAACCAGGATGAATGGCATCAGCTCCAGTAACATCTGCTGCTGTCATGATCGCACCAACATTTAAATAACTATTTTGTGGTTTGTGCGAACCAATACAAAGGCTTTCATCTGATAATCTTACATGCATTGAATCAGAATCAACATCGGAGTGTATTGCCACTGTTGGAATATTTAATTCTTTACAAGCCCTAATTATACGAACCGCAATTTCACCACGGTTAGCAACTAAAATTTTTTTAAACATTATTTAACTGAAACAAGTGGTTGACCAAATTCGACTGGTTCACCGTCCTTAACTAAAATTTTATTTACGGTTCCATCGTGTGTAGAAGGAACATGATTCATCGTTTTCATAGCTTCCACTATCATAATAGTTTGACCTTTTTTTATTTTTTGACCTATTTCAACAAATTTTTTTCCACCTGGTTCGGAGGCAAGATATGCAGTTCCTACAATAGGAGAGGTTACATTTGTTCCATTACTTTCAATAGCCTCCTGTTTTTTTTTTACTTCACTAGGAGCTATAGTAGAAGTATTTATAGATCTAGAAACTTTTACTTTAGTTGTTCCTTCAGCATATTCTATTTCACTGAGATTAAATTCTTTTAAATATCCAGTTAGTTCTTCAATAATTTTTTTATTTATTTTCATTCTATCTATTTGTTTAAAATTTCATTTATTGAATCTAATGCCATAATATATCCATTTATACCAAATCCACAAATAATTCCGCTTGCTGCTTTGCTAATGAGTGATTTTTTTCTAAATTCTTCACGGTTATATATATTAGTAATATGAACCTCTATAGTAGGTAATTTAATGGCAAGAAGAGCATCTAAAATAGCAACTGAGGTATGGGTATATCCTGCTGCATTGATAATTATGCCATTAAATGTACCTTTGGCTTTTTGAATCATTGTGACAATTTCACCTTCAATATTTGATTGTTCAAATTTTATTTGAAGACCAATTGACTTAGCATGAGATTCGCAATTTTTTTTTAATTCTTCAAGAGTGTTTTTTCCGTATTTAGATTCTTCGCGTTCTCCAAGAAGATTTAAATTAGGTCCATTTATAATTAGTATTTTTTTTGTCATTTAAATAAGTTAAAATAATTCAAATGAATAACTTAAATGTGGCAAAAATACAATTAAATGGGGATCCTTATGAAATAAATAATGGAACCAATTTAAACGAACTATTAAATAAGCTAAAAATACAGAAAAATAAAGTGGCCATAGAAGTAAATGGTGAAATTGTTGAACAAAATAAATATTCAAATCTAATTTTAAACAAAGATGATAAAGTAGAGATTGTAAATTTTATTGGGGGAGGGTAGGTTTAATGGAGGATACTTTTACAATAGCTAACAAAAATTTTAATTCACGACTAATTGTTGGCACAGGTAAATATAAAAGTTTTGAAGAAACAGCAAATGCAGTTAAAGCTTCCGGTGCTGATATAGTTACGGTTGCTATACGAAGAGTAAATATTTTAAAAAAAGATCAACCATTATTAATGGATTATTTAGATCCAAAATCTATTACCTATCTTCCAAATACAGCAGGTTGTTATTCGTCTGAAGAGGCATTAAGGACACTTAGGTTAGCTAGAGAAATGGGGGGTTGGAGATTAGTAAAATTAGAAGTTCTAGGTGACAAAAAAACATTGTACCCAAACATGATTGAAACAATTAAATCAACAGAAGTTTTGGTTAAAGAAGGTTTTGAAGTTATGGTTTACTGCACAGATGATCCAATTATGACAAAAAAATTAGAAGATGTCGGTGCATGCGCAATTATGCCATTAGGAGCTCCCATAGGTTCAGGAATAGGAATACAAAATAAAACAAATATAACTATAATAAAAGAACAGTCTTCTGTACCAGTAATCGTTGATGCTGGAGTAGGAACAGCTTCTGACGCAACTATTGCAATGGAATTAGGTTGTGATGGAGTTTTATTAAATACTGCAATTGCAGAAGCCAAAAATCCAATTTTAATGGCAGAGGCTATGAAGCATGCTGTAATAGCAGGCAGAAAAGCTTTCAAGGCAGGAAGAATGAAAAAACGAAAATATGGTAGCGCTTCTTCACCAGAGAAAAATTTAATCTAATTGCTTGCGAAGCAATATTAAGCAAATTTTCTTTTTTCAATTTTTTTTTGATAGTTGAATTTTTTTTTGAATCTTCCTGATTGTTTAAAATTTTTTTTAAATTTTTTATTAACAAAATTATTTCTGTTCATATAGTTTTTTTGATTAGAGATATTTTCAATTTTTTCTATATTATCAATTTCTTTTATTATTTTATTATTTTTATTTCTTAATTCTATTTTGTATTCAGGAATTATTAAGTTATTATTTTCCAATAAGTTGAATTCTAATTTATACTTATTTTTGAAATGATTTACCTCTTTTGATAAGTTTTTTTCTATAAAGGTTTTAACCTTTAAAGGTATGTTAATATTTATAACTTTAGCTTTATTAGAAAAGGCTAGTTCCTCACCTTTTTTAATAATTTTTAATGCAAAAGAATCAAGTGAGAGCGTCATGTTCCATTTTACAGAGCTTTCTCTCAATCTTTGTCTTGTCATTTCAAGTAATCCAAAACTACTAATTCTGCCTATCTGCATTCTAGCTCTATCGTCTTTCATTTTTTCTTTTAATTTTCTTTCCACAGCTCTTCTGTTATGAAAATTAAACATATCGATAAAATCAATTACAATTAATCCAGAAAGATCTCTTATTTTAATTTGTCTGGATATTTCGGCAGCAGCTTCTAAATTTGTTTTTAGTGCAGTTTTTTCAATATTCGTTTCTTTTATTGATTGTCCAGAATTTACGTCTATGGATACCAAAGCTTCTGTTTGATTAATAACTATGTATCCACCAGATTCCAACTTTACAGTTGGTTCAAAGATTCGATTTAAATCTTTTTCAATTTTGGCATCATGAAAAAGAGGAATCTTTCCTCTATATTTTTTTACTTTTTTAACATTCTCAGGCATCAAAATTTTCATAAAGTTTTTGGCTTTTTGATAACCTTCATTTCCATCCACAATTACATTATTAGTGTTGCTATCATAAATATCTCTCAAGGCTCTTTTAATAACATCTCCTTCTTCATATACTAGACTAGGAGCTATAGATTTAATTGTTCTATCTTTAATTTCTTCCCAAGTTTTAATTGTATTTAGCACGTCTTTGTTAAGTTCATTTTTAGTTTTATTTAAACCCGCCGTTCTAACTATTAATCCCATAGTCGGAGGTATTTTTATTTCTTGAAGAATTTTTCTAATTTTTTTTCTGTCGTCTGAATTGACTATTTTTCTGGAAATTCCCCCACCTTTTGGAGTGTTAGGCATTAAAACACTATATTTTCCTGCAAGAGATATAAAAGTTGTTAATGCTGCTCCTTTTTGACCTCTTTCATCTTTGAGGATTTGGACCAAGATTATTTGGTCTGGTTTGATAACTTCTTGTATTTTATATCTTCTAATCCCATATCTTTTTTTTAGTTCATTAAATTGATCATTTCTTTCAGTTCTTAAATTTTCATCTTTAATCTTTTCGGCTGGAGATGTACTTGCAGCATTGTTGACTGCATCTTGATTGGTATTTGTAGAAGTTATATTGGATGTTTTTTCCTCTGTTTTTTCGTTTTCTTCAACATTTTTACTTTTTTCTTTAAGTTCTAATCTTAAAATTTCCTCTTCTTTTTTAAGTCTATCTTTATCATCATGAGGTATTTGATAATAATCAGACTGAATATCATTAAATGCTAAAAATCCGTGCCTTTGTTTTCCATAACTTACAAAAGCCGCCTGTAATGAAGGTTCGATTCTGCTGACTTTACCTAAATAAATATTATTTTTTAAATAAAGTTTATTTTTATTTTCGTACTCATATTCTTCAATATGATTCTCTGATTTAAGTACGACTCGAGTTTCCCCGGGATGCGAGGCATCAATGTATAAATTTTTTTCCATGAAAATTTTTCCGTGTTTATAATTTTATTTTTATTCATATAATTGAATTCTGTTAACTGTTGATATTTAGTTATATACTAAATTTTTTAATAAATATATGCATTTTTTAGTTTCAATTTACAACTAAGTCAAGAAATGCCTTAAGAAAGCCAGAATTAATTCATTTCTTACAAATTATGATAGTTTATTTTAAAAATATCACGAAATTTGTAATTTCGATTTCCATATTGGGGCTGCTTTTTTTGTTTTCCACTCTTTGGTATTTTTCTTCAGATTTACCAGATTATAAAATATTGGCGAATTATAAGCCTCCGATGTCTAGCAGAGTTCATTCTGGGGAAGGTCAATTAATAGCTGAATATGCATTACAAAAAAGAATATTCATTCCTTATGATTTTGTTCCCAAAAATGTAATTAACTCATTTTTATCAGCCGAAGATAAAAATTTTTTTTCTCATCCAGGAATTGATGCTAAAAGTATAACTAGAGCAGTAATCAAAAATTTAAAAAATATTTTTTCAGAAAAAAGATTAGAAGGGGCATCTACTATTACACAACAAGTAGCAAAAAATTTTTTATTGACAAATGAAGTATCCGTAAAAAGAAAAATTAAAGAAGCCATATTAGCTTTTAGAATAGAAAGAGCATATTCGAAAGAAAGAATTATGGAGTTATATTTAAATCAAATATATTTAGGGGAAGGAACATACGGGATTGCAGCAGCAAGTTTAGAATATTTTGATAAAACTGTTGGTGATTTAAATTATGAAGAGGCAGCTCTCTTAGCAGCTTTGCCTAAAGCGCCAAGTAAATATAATCCTTATAAGTCTATTAAGAAAGCTAAAGAAAGAAGAAATTTTGTACTTAAAAATTTATATGAAAATTCATATATTAATAAAAATCAGTATGAGAAATTAAAAAAGAAAAAAATAAAAACAAAAAAAAGAAAAATCGAATTTCTTGAAGAAGCAAACTTTTATTCTGAAGAAGTAAGAAGAATAGTTAATAATACATATGGTTATGATGATCTTTACAAAGGAGGATTATCAATAAAGACACCTTTAAATTCCAATTACCAACTTGAATCTTTAAAAGCTTTAAGAGAAGGACTTGAAGAATACGATAGGAGACACGGCTGGAGGGGTCCAATAATAAATTTAAATCAATTAGATTGGCAAAAAAATATTAAAAAATTTATTCCTGATAAAAGTTTAAATTGGGATTTGGCAAAAGTAATTGATGTAAATAAACTAAATGTAAAAATTGAAATTAAAAGTAAGGAAATAGGATTTATAGATTTTAAGGATGTAATGTGGACTAGAAAGAAAAGTTTCGAAGATCTTTTAAAATTAAATGATATTATTTATGTAAAAAAAATAAAAAAAAATAAATGGAGTTTAAAACAATTGCCCGAAATCAATGGAGCGATAGTTGTGATGGATCCGTATACAGGAAGAGTTCTAGCAATGGTTGGAGGCTTCAGTTATAAACTAAGTGAATTTAATAGAGCCACACAAGCGAAAAGACAACCTGGCTCAGCTTTTAAACCATTTGTATATGCAGCTGCACTAGAAAATGGTTTTACACCTTCAACATTAATATTAGATGCACCATTTGTTATGGAACAAGGAAAAGGATTAAAAACTTGGAAACCAGAAAATTATGGGAAAAAATTTTATGGACCCTCAACTCTAAGAGTTGGTATTGAAAAATCCAGAAATTTAATGACTGTTAGAGTTGCTCAAAAAGTTGGCTTCGAAAAAATTTCTGAAATTACTAATAGTTTTGGAATATATAATGACGTACCAGAACTATTATCTGTATCATTAGGCTCTGCTGAAACAACATTAGTTAAACTTACAAATGCGTATTGCACTTTTGTAAATGGAGGAAAAAAAGTTAGTCCAATATTTATAGATAGAATTCAAGATAGGAGAGGCAAAACAATTTTTAAAGCTGATGATAGAAAATGTGTTGGATGTAAGGAAATTTCATATTTAGAGGAAGAGATTCCATCACTCGAGGACAATAAAGAACAAATTATTTCTGCAGAGACCGCCTATCAGATTACTTCCATGATGGAAGGTGTCATTCAAAGAGGAACAGGAAAAAAATTAAGAAGCTTAAATTTACCATTAGCTGGTAAAACAGGAACTACAAATAAAAACATGGATGCTTGGTTTTTGGGTTTTACATCAAAATTAGTTATAGGAACATATGTAGGTTTTGATGAACCCAAGAGTCTAGGCAGATATGAAACAGGTGCCAAGGCAGCTTTACCAATTTTTAGAAAATTTGTTAAAAATGTTGTTAAAAAAAAGGAAGCTTTACCATTTAAAGTTCCAAAAAACATAAAATTAGTAATGGTTGATGCTGAAACTGGATTACAACCAAATGCTAATACAAGAAAAATTATCTATGAATCTTTCAAACCAGAAGATCATATTATGCTTGAACTTGGAAAAGTATCTAATAAAGATAGATTGGAATTCTATGATTCAGAAAATTTAGGAGATATTTATAAATTTTATTAATATGGAACATATAAAAAGTAAAATTTTAGAAATTAAAAAAGTAGCAGATAATGTTAGGGGGTATCTTTGATAAAAATAATATCAAAGAAAAAATTGAAACATTTAATACCAAAATAATAGAAAAAGATTTTTGGAAAAATAAAATATCTGCACAAAAAATTGTTAAAGAAAAAAAATTTCTTGAAAATATTGTTAATGATTTTAATTCTACAGTAATTGAACTTGAGAATTTAGAAGAACTTTTAGAACTTGCTCTAAAGGAAAATGATATTACCGTAGTAAAAGAGTGTGAAAAAAAAATTTCCTATATACATAGTCAAATTAAAAATATAGAAGTTTCATGTTTTTTGTCTGGAGAGAATGACCATCTAGATACATATTTGGAAATACACGCGGGAGCAGGAGGTACCGAAAGTCAGGATTGGGCCCAAATGTTAAGAAGAATGTATTCTAAATGGGTAGAAAAGAAAAAATGTAAATTTGAATTGATCAACGAACATAGAGGTGATGAGGCTGGAATAAAATCCAGCACAATTAAAATTACTGGATCTTACATGTATGGTTGGTTAAAATCGGAATCTGGTGTTCATAGATTAGTAAGAATTTCCCCTTTTGATTCAGGAGCTAGAAGACATACCAGTTTTGCAAGCGTTTGGGTTTATCCAGTAATTGATGATAGTATTAAAATAGATATTCAAGAAAAAGATATAAGAATTGATACATATAGATCCAGTGGAGCAGGGGGGCAACATGTAAATACAACAGATAGTGCGGTTAGAATAACTCATTTACCAACCAATATTGTAGTTCAGTGTCAAAACGAAAGATCGCAACATAAAAATAAAGAGACTTGTTTTAATATGTTAAAAGCTCGTCTGTATAAGCATGAAATAGAAAAAAAGGAAGAAGTTTCTGAAAATTTAGCGAAATCCAAAACGGACATTGGGTGGGGACATCAAATAAGATCTTATGTTTTGCAACCATATCAGCTAGTTAAAGATTTGAGAAATAATTTAGAAAACACAGATCCAGAAAGTGTACTAGATGGAGATATAGATGGTTTTCTTGAAGCTACACTTTATCAGAGAGGAAAAAAGAATAAATAAATATGGGTAAATTTTTATTAAGATTTTTTATTTTATTATTAGTAATAATTTTTTCTTTTGCTCTTTATCTGAGTTATTTCGGTATAGAAACTGACAAATTTGATGCTTTAATTAAAGATAAAGCGAATGAAGTAAATCAAAATATAAAATTAGAATTTAATAAAACTAAAATACATCTTAATCCAGCAGAGTTAAATTTAACCGTAAGGTTGAAAGAACCTAGAGTTATAATTAGAGACAATCAATTTAATTTGTCAAAATTGAACCTGTTTTTGCCAATCAAGTCTTTTTTTAGTTCAAATTTTTTATTGGAAAGAGCAGAGGTAGCATTTACTAAAAATCATATTAAAGATTTAACTAAGATAACTAATATTTTTGTACCAAGAATTATTAATAAACGAATAGATAAAATATTTGCAGAAGGTCAAATAGAAGGAGAATTTATAATTCCTTTTGATGTTGAAGGAAATATAGGAGATGATTATGGTTTCTCAGGCAGAGTTCTTGATGCTTCAATCAATATAACAAAAGAATTCAACATAAAAAATTTGACAACTGAAATTAATCACACAAAAGATAAATCAGCAAATCTGTTTAATATTATAATTAAAAAAGGCTACCTTTTAGATTTTGATTTAACAGATAGTAGATTTAAATTGAGACGTGAGAATAATGAAACTGAAATAAAAAGTTCGTTAAAAACAAGAGGAGAGTTTAATTTCCTTAAATTAAAAATAATAACATCTTTATTAAATTTTAACATGGATAATGTAAAAGATGTTAAAGGAAAAACAGATTTAAAAACCAATATAGATTTTAAATTAAATAAAAAATTCAAAATAAAAAATTTAGTTTATTCGTTAGATGGTGAAATTACTAACGCAGAAATACATTTTAAAAAAAAGAAAATTATAAAAAAATACTTGCCTAATTATAAAGAGAAGATAACACTTAAAAATTCTAAAATTAAGCTCATTAAAACAGAAGCAATGAGCACAATTGAATTAAATGGTTTTATGAAAATAAATAATCAATTTGATAGTTTTAGCTTAAAACAAATTTATGATTATAATAAAAAAAGCTTTAATATTGTTGGAAAAGCAGATTTAACTAACTCTCAAATTAATATTTCTAAATTAAACTATATAAAAGATGATGGAAAAAAATCTGAAATAGATTTTAATTTTAAATTTGTACCAAATAAACAATTTAATATAAAAAAAATTGTTTTTTTATCAGGTAAAACGAAAATTGATATAACAGATCTTAATTTAAACAAAAATTTTGAAACCAATGATTTAAAAGAATTAGAAATTAAAACTTTTAAAAATGGAAATAAAAATAATGATTTTTTAATAAAAAAATCGAATAAAATAAATATTTCAGGAGAAATATTTGATGCTGAACCCTTACTTAAATCACTTTTTATAAAAGATGAAAGAAATACCTTTAGTGAAAAATTTAATAGTGAGATAAAAATTAGCTTTGATAAGGCTATTACAGGCACAAATGACGATGTGAGAAACTTTGGAATGATCGCTTCTATTAAAAAAGGTTCTTATGAAAAATTAAGTTTAAAAGGAAATTTTACAGAAAATGAAATAATAGAAATGTCTATTTATCAAATTGATAAAGATAAAAAAACACTTCAGATAATATCGGATCGAGCAAGACCATTTATAAAAAATTTTGATTTTATAAAGGGCTTCGAAGGAGGAAAATTAGAGTATGAATCTATTATTTCTAAAAAAATTTCTAATTCAAATTTGATAATCACTGATTTTAAAGTTTCAAAAGTACCAGCTCTAGCTCAACTACTAACATTAGCTTCTTTACAAGGAATAGCAGATACTCTTAGTGGAGAAGGAATAAGATTTGAATCTTTTGAAATGAAATCAAACACTGAAGGAAATGTCTTAAATATCGAAGATGCGCTAGCATTAGGTCCAGCTGTTTCAATTTTACTAAGTGGATACGTTGATAAAGGAAAAATTGTAAGTTTAAGAGGAACATTGGTGCCAGCAACAAAACTCAATGCAATAATTGCTTCTATACCAGTAGTTGGTGATATTTTGGTGGGCAAAAAGACAGGTGAAGGAGTTGTGGGTGTCAGCTTTAAAATGAAGGGTCCACCTAAGGATATTAAAACAACAGTTAATCCAATTAAAACTTTAACTCCAAGATTTATTATTAGGGCTATAGAAAAAATGAAAAAGAAAAAAAAGGAAGAAACTAAATAATTTTTAAAATTACATGTTGTTTTTTCCCATGTGAAACTTTTATACTATTGTTTTCATCAAAATTATCTTGATAAAAAATTTTAGTTTCATCAGTTATCATTTCATTATTAATTTTTAAACCATTATTTTTAATCATTCTTCTAACTTCTCCTTTCGAATTCCCCAGCTTTGTTAGAAGAACTAAATCTAATATATTTATTCCATTAGTTATATCGTTTCTTTTTATTTTTATTGTAGGAAGATCTTTTCCAAAGGATTTATCCTGAAAAGTTTTTTTTGCAGTTGTTTCAGAATCTTTTGCTGCTTTAGATCCATGAAGTAATGTTGTAGCTTCATTAGCTAGCAAAATTTTAAGTTCATTAATATCTTGATTATTTTTCAAACTATCTATTTTTTCCATATCTAAATTCGTGAAAAGTTTTAAAAAATTCACAACATCTTTATCATCAGTATTTCTCCAGAATTGCCAGTAATCATAAGAAGAAAGCATTTTTTTATTTAGCCAAATCGCACCTTTTTCTGTTTTTCCCATTTTTGCTCCAGAGGAAAGAGTTATTAAAGGGGTAGTTAATCCATATGCTTGTTTTTTGTTCTTTCTTTTAATCAAATCAGTTCCATTAACAATATTACCCCATTGATCTGAACCACCAATTTGTAAAATACATTTGTGCCTTTTATTAAGTTCATAAAAATCATAGGCTTGTAGCATCATGTAGTTGAATTCCATATAACTTAAAGATTGCTCCCTTTCTAATCTCAACTTAACACTATCGAAGGTTAACATTTTATTTACGGTGAAATGTTTACCAATCTCTCTTAAAAAATTAATGTAATTTAATTTACTTAACCATGAGTAATTATTAACAAAAACAGGTTTAGTCTTTAAATTTTTTGTCTTCAAAAAAATTTTAAATACATTTTCTATACTTTTAATATTTTTATTAATTTCTTTTTTATCAAGAATTTTTCTAGTTTCCTCTTTACCAGATGGGTCTCCTATAAGCGTTGTTCCTCCTCCAAGTAAAACTATTGGTTGATGACCATATTTTTGGAGAAGGCGTAAACACATGATTTGCATTAAACTTCCAACATGTAAACTTGGGGCTGTACAATCAAAGCCAATGTAGGCCTTAATTTTAGATTTTGACATTAATTCGCCCAAGCCAGCTTTATCAGTGCACTGGCTAAAGTAACCCCTTTTTTCAAATTCTGTTAGAAATGTTTCTTGCATGAATTTTTCAGCTTCTTTAAAGTTGTAATATACAAGATTCCTTTTAAATTAAATATAATTTATGAGCAAATTCTACTGTAGTTTAGGCTTAATGAGCGGCACGTCAGCAGATGGTATTGATGCCTCAATTATTCAATCAGACGGCGATGTTGAATATAAACTAATTCTAGAAAGATATTTTAAGTATAGCGAAAATATCTTTAAAAACATCCATAGTCTTAAAGATGAAATCAATAATTCAAAAGATCTAAATAATTTGTCAGACAAAATACAACCTCTAGAAAAAGAGATTACAATCTTTCATGCGGATGTAGTGAATAAAATAATGAAAGAATTTAAATCAAATATTGATCTTGTGGGATTTCACGGACAGACTATTTTTCATAATGAAAAAGAAAAAATTTCAAAGCAATTAGGAGATGGTAAACTACTTTCAAAACTTATAAAAAAAACTGTTGTTTATGATTTTAGACAAAATGATTTAAAAAATGGTGGGCATGGAGCTCCACTAACACCAATATTTCATAAATTATTAAAAGCTCAATTTAAAATTAAAGATGCAACATTTGTAAACATAGGAGGAATAACAAATGTTACCACTATTTTGGACAATGATGAAATGTCTGGAACTGATATCGGTCCTGGAATGTGTCTAATTGATAAATGGGTAAGGGAAAAATCTAAGAAAAATTATGATGAAAATGGAATAATAGCTAAATCGGGAAAAGTTGATAAAATAGCATTAAATCAGCTTTTAGAAAATTTTTGTAAAAAAGAAAAAATTATAAAAACGGGCCTCATACAATCATTTGATACAAAATATTTTGATTTTTTACCTGTAAAAGACCTCACCTTTGAAGATGGTGTAGCGACATTAACAGAATTTACAGCAGCAATAATAATTTCTTCAATTAAAATATCAGATCGTTATAAGGAAAAAATAATTTTATGCGGAGGAGGTAGAAAAAATAATTTTTTAGTTGAAAAATTAAAAGAAGAAATTGATCGTATTAAATTAATAGATGAATATAAAGTTGACGGAGATTTTGTAGAGTCACAAGCCTTTGCATATCTTGCCATCAGATCTTATTTAAAATTACCAATTTCTTTTCCCGAAACTACTGGTGTAATGAAACCTTGCACGGGAGGAGTTATTGTTAAATATTAAACTATTGTAACTTTATCTTTTATATATTGATTTATTGTATCTGCTAATTCCTTTTCTTTATTTTTATAAAAATGATTAGCATTGGATATTGATTCAAATTTTACATCTATATTTTTTTGTGAGCTTAATCTTTTTTTTAAATTAATTATACTTTCTTGTTGTACAAGTTCATCGCTCTTTCCAAATAATATTATTCCTGAAATAGGACATGGAGATAAAAAAGTGAAATCATATAAATTTGGTTGTGGTGAAATTGTAATAAATTTGCTTACTTCCGGTCTTCTCATTATTAGCTGCATACAAATTAGTGCGCCAAAAGAAAATCCAGAAACCCAACACTGGCTATATCCAGGATTCTCTCTTTCAATCCAATCTAGTGCAGCAGCAGCATCAGAGAGTTCTCCTTGACCGTTATCAAATATACCTTCACTTTTATCTACACCTCTAAAATTTATTCTTATTACAGAAAAATTATTTTTATAAAAACAATTATAAGTTTCATAAACTATTCTGTTATTCATCGTACCTCCGTATTGAGGATGTGGATGTAGGACTAGTGCTACAGGCGCTCCTTGCTGCTTGCTCTTGAAATATTTAGCCTGAATTCTTCCACTCGGTCCCGGGATGAATATTTCTTTGTTCTCAATTTTCATAATCTAAATAATAATGATAAGCAGTTTCAAAAAATGACTAATTTTATAACACGTTTAACAAAGGTCTATTTTATTTATTTGCATACTTGACTATTTTAGTAGGAATAAGTAAATAAGCTCTATAAAATGAAGGTTATTTAATATGAAATTAACAAGTAAAGGTCGCAATGCAGTAATGGCAATGGCTGATTTAGCTAAAAATAATGTTAAAGAGCCAACTAACTTATCTGAAATTTCACTAAGGCAGGGCATATCAATATCTTTTTTGGAACAAATTTTTTTAAAATTAAAAAAAAATAATTTAGTAAAAAGTTCCAGAGGACCTTCTGGAGGATATGTGTTATCAAGACCCGCTGAAGAAATTACTTTATCGAGCATCATCAAAGCTGTAGATGAAAGAATTAAAACGGTCGGTTGCAAAAAGGAATCTAAAAAAAGTTGTAATGGTAAATCAATAAAATGTATTACTCATGATTTGTGGGATGATCTTGAACATCATATAAATAATTTTTTTGAGAAAAATACTCTTAACGATATTATTTATAGGGAAAATAAAAGTTACCAAAAGGAATTAAATTAATGAAACAACAAGAATTGGAAAAAACGAAAGAATATAAATATGGATTTACTACAGATATTGAGAGTATTAAAGCTCCAAGAGGTCTTAATGAAGGAGTTATTAAATTTATATCTGAAATAAAAAAAGAACCAAAATGGATGTTAGATTGGAGACTTAAAGCGTATAGAAGACTTAAAAATGTAAAAGAACCCAATTGGCAAAAACCCAAATATCCTAAAATTGATTATCAAAATTTATACTATTATTCTGCACCAAAAAGTTCAAAAAATAAACCAAAAAGCCTTGATGAAGTTGATCCAAAATTATTAGAGACATATGCAAAATTAGGTATTCCTTTAAAAGAACAAGAAAAACTTAGCGGTGTTGCTGTTGATGCTGTTTTTGATTCTGTTTCAGTTGCTACTACTTTTAAAGAAAAATTAACTGAAAAGGGAATTATTTTTTGTCCAATATCAGAAGCAATACAAAATCATCCAGATCTAGTAAAAAAATATCTTGGTTCCGTAATCCCAATTACTGACCATTATTTCGCTACTCTAAATTCAGCCGTTTTTACAGATGGTTCATTTGTTTATATTCCAGAGGGTGTTAAATGCCCAATGGAACTATCCACATACTTTAGAATTAATGCATCAGAAACAGGTCAATTTGAAAGAACTCTAATTATTGCAGATAAAGGAAGTTATGTGAGTTACTTAGAAGGTTGTACGGCTCCAATGCGAGATGAAAATCAACTTCATGCTGCTAATGTTGAATTAATTGCTTTGGACGATGCTGAAATAAAATATTCAACTGTGCAGAATTGGTATCCTGGTGATAAAGACGGTAAAGGAGGAATTTATAATTTTGTAACTAAAAGAGGTGCTTGTCGTGGAAAAAATTCTAAAATTTCTTGGACACAAGTAGAAACTGGATCCGCAATTACTTGGAAGTATCCTAGCTGCATATTACAAGGAGACAATTCTGTAGGCGAATTTTATTCGATAGCTATAACTAACAATCATCAAAAAGCTGACACGGGCACAAAAATGATACATTTAGGAAAAAATACAAAAAGTAAAATTATTTCAAAAGGAATATCAGCGGGTAAAGCTGATAATACGTATAGAGGTCTAGTAAATATTAACAAAAAAGCTTCAAATTCTAGAAATTATACTCAATGTGATTCTTTATTAATGGGAAATAAATGTGGAGCTCATACAGTTCCGTATATTAAAAATAAAAATTCTTCATCTATCGTAGAACATGAAGCAACAACATCTAAAATAAACGAAGAACAATTATATTATTGTAATCAAAGAGGTTTAAACCAAGAAGAAGCTGTAGGCTTAATTATAAATGGTTTTTGCAAAGAGGTATTACAACAATTACCAATGGAGTTTGCAGTTGAAGCTCAAAAATTAGTTGGTATTAGCCTTGAGGGGAGCGTGGGCTGATGTTAGAAATTAAAAATTTACAAGCTTCAATCAACAATAAATCAATTTTAAAAGGCTTAAATTTAGTGATTAAGCCTGGTGAATTACATGCGATTATGGGTCCTAATGGCTCAGGGAAAAGTACATTAGCAAATGTCTTATCAGGAAAAAATGGATATGAAATTTCGGGTGAATTAAATTTTAAGGGGGAGGATCTCAAAAAGATTTCTATTGAAGAAAGGGCACAAAAGGGAATTTTTTTAGCTTTTCAATATCCCTTAGAAATACCAGGTGTTAATACAAATATATTCTTAAAAACATCACTTAATTCAATTCGTAAATCAAAAGGTGAGAAAGAATTAGACACACTGGCATTTTTAAAGTTGATTAAAGAAAAATCTTCTGAATTAGGAATTGACGAGAAAATTTTATCAAGACAATTAAATGTAGGTTTTTCAGGAGGAGAGAAGAAAAAAAATGAAATTTTACAAATGAAAATTTTAGATCCTAGTTTTTCAATTTTAGATGAAACAGATTCAGGATTAGATATTGATGCTTTAAAAATTATTGCTAACGGAGTGAACTCATCAAGAAATAATAAAAAATCTTTTTTAGTAATAACTCATTATCAAAGATTGCTTGAATATATTAAACCCGATTTTGTTCACGTATTATCTGATGGTAAAATTGTTAAAACTGGTTGTGGGGAGTTAGCTGAAGAACTAGAAAAAACAGGGTACAAGCAATTAAACTAAAACAATGCAGAACTTTGAAATCAATTCTGATCAAATTGATAAAATAAAGAAAATAACCGCTGAAGAGAAAAGTTTTAGGATTAAAAATTTAGAACTTTTTAAAGCAACAGGATTTCCTAATAAGAGACTTGAAGACTGGAAGTTCTCAGATTTTGAAAATATTGTTAGTAGAAATTTTGAAGAGTTAAATATAAAAAAAGCATCTTCTGAAATTAATAAAATAGATTTGCTTAAAGATTTTGATCATAATCACATTTTACTTGTAAATGGAAATTTCCACTCAAGCAATTTTGAACATGAGGAAAAAAGTAAAATTAAGATAAGTTCATGTGATAAAAGTATTGATTATAAAATTAGTAAAAATCCTCTTATATGTCTGAATCATGCTTTGGCTGAAAATGGCTATTCTTTAGAAATAGATAAAAATTATAAGCTTAATAAAGTCTTAGTTGTTTATAATATTTTTACAAAAGATATGAAAAACAAAATTTTAAACAATAAAAATAAAATTAAGGTAAATGAGAATGCAGAATTACATGTTATTGAATATACTGTTAATGAATCTAAATCTAAATTTATAAATAACGTTTATGAGAATATAAGCCTGGAAAAAAATTCAAAACTTAAAAATATATCTGTGCAGTGTAATGAAAGTGACGGTTTTTTTCATAAATTTTTAAAAAACAAATTATCTCTTAACTCAGATTATTCAAATTTAATTTTTTCATCAGGGTTAAAATTTAATAAGTTAGATATAGAATGTGATCTGCTGGAAGAAAGTTGTAAATGCAATATATTATCAGCCTTGTTTTTAAAAAAAAATGAACATCAAGAAATAAAAACTCTTATTAATCATTTAGCACCAAATTGTATAAGTAATCAAAAAATAAAAAATGTGTTAAGTTCTGAAAGCAAAGGCGTTTACCAAGGTAAAATTTATGTAAAGGACGTTGCCCAAAAAACCAATGCTTATCAATTAAGCAAAGCTTTATTGATTGATGATAACGCGGAATTTAATGCAAAACCAGAATTAGAAATTTATGCAGATGATGTTAAATGTTCTCACGGTTCCAGTTCTGGCAATATTGACGAAGAATCCCTTCATTATTTAATGACAAGGGGTTTAAATCGCAATGATTCAATTAAACTTTTAATCAAAGGTTTTTTAAATGATGTAATTGAATTTATAAAAAACCCTAAGATTAAAAAATTTATTGAATCTAAATTAGAGAAGCAGATCAATGGACGTTAACGAAATTAAATCTCAATTTCCAATTTTTTCTAAAAAAATTAATGGTAAACCATTAGTTTATCTAGATAGTTCAAACTCATCACAAAAACCTCTAAGTGTAATAAATAGATTGAATGATTTTTATAGAAATGAATTTTCTAATATAGGAAGAAGCATTCATTCATTGGCAGTAAATGCGACAAATAAATTTGAAGAAACAAGAACAAGCGTAAAAAATTTTATTAATGCTAAGTTTAATGAAGAGATCATTTTTACCAAAAATGCGACCGAGGCTATAAATTTGATTGCCACAACTTTTGGACAACAAAATATTAAGGAGGGTGATGAAATAATAATTTCGGAATTAGAACATCATTCAAACTATGTTCCTTGGCACTTTTTAAGAGAAATAAAAAAAGCAGTTATAAAATTTGCACCAATAAATGAAGATGGTGATATTATAATTGAAAAATTAAAAGAATTAATTACACCTAAAACAAAAATAATTGCTATCACTCACCTGTCTAATGTAACTGGTACAATTGTACCAATTAAAGAAATTGTAGAAATAGCACACAAAAAAAAAATCCCAGTATTGGTAGATGGATGTCAGAGTGTTCCTCATATTAAAGTTGACGTTACAGATTTAGATTGTGATTTTTATGCTTTTTCTGGACATAAAGTTTATGGACCAACCGGAGTTGGTATTTTATATGCAAAAAAAAAATGGTTAGAAAAATTACCACCATTTATAGGTGGAGGAGCTATGATTAGTGAAGTAAAAAAGGATAATATTATTTATGCTCCACTTCCTGAAAAATATGAGGCTGGAACAATGCCTACAGCAGAAGTTATAACATTTAATGAATCGATCAAATTTATGAAATCGATTGGTATAGATAGTTTAATAGAACATGAAAAAGAAATTACAAATTATGCTTTAGAAAAACTCAAAAAAATAAATTCTGTAAAAATTATTGGAAATCCAAAAAATAAAGCAGGGGTTATTGCTTTTACAATAAAAGGCATCCATCCTCATGATATCGCTACAATTTTAGATGAAGATGGCGTAGCAATTAGAGCGGGGCATCATTGCTGCCAAATTTTTCATGAAAAAATGAATTTAACTGCTACAGCAAGAGCTTCAATAGGGGTCTATAATACCAAAGATGATATTGATATATTATGTAAAGCAATTGAAAATTGTAGAAAAATATTTGATTTGAAATAATGGATTTAAAGCAATTATACCAAGATATAATTTTAGAACACGGAAAAAGTCCAAGGAACCTAGGAAAGTGCGAAGGATATAGTCATGAAGCAAAAGGATACAACCCTCTTTGTGGAGACAAAGTACATGTATATATAAAATTAAATAGTGAAAAAAAAGTTGAAGGTTTAACTTTTGAAGGTGAAGGGTGTGCTATCTCGTTAGCTTCTGCATCTATAATGACGGAGTTAGTTAAAGGAAAATCTTTTGATGAGGCTATGGATATAATGAATGCTTTTTTAAATATGATAAAAAATACTTCGGAAATACAGTCCAAACACTTGGACGAAGACCAAAAAACTAAGCTTATGTCATTGTCCGGAGTAAAGCAATTTCCAATGAGAGTAAAATGTGCTACTTTATCCTGGCATACTCTGGTTTCAGCGTTAGAGAAAAAAAAAGAGGAAGTGAATACTGAAAAAGTAGATTAATGAGTGATATAAAAAATAAAGTTATTGAAGAAATAAAAAAAATTTATGATCCTGAAATTCCAGTAAATATCTATGAATTAGGTCTTATTTATAAGATAGAAGTTGATGATAAAAACAAAGTGAATGTTGATATGACGTTAACTTCACCTAACTGTCCAGTAGCTGAGAGTTTGCCAAAAGAAGTTAAGGAGAATATAATGAAAGTGGAAGGTGTTTCAGAAGTAATTTTAAACCTTGTGTGGGAACCACCTTGGGATAAAGATAAAATGTCTGAAGCAGCGAAATTGGAATTAAATTTATGAGTAAACAAGTAATAACTTTGAGCGATAGAGCAGCAGATAGAGTTAAAGAGATTATGGCTCAAGCAAAAGAACCCATCGTTGGTGTTAGAGTTGGGGTGGCATCAGGAGGATGTGCTGGGATGTCATACGTTATGGAATATGCAAAGAAAACTAACCCAAATGATGAGATTATTGAAGATAAGGGAGTAAAAGTATTAATTGACCCAAAGGCTATTATGTATCTTTTAGGAACTGAAATGGACTACAAAAGGGAAGAGCTTTCATCAACATTTGTATTTAAAAATCCCAACGAAACAGAACGTTGTGGATGTGGAGAATCATTTAAGATTTAATTCTATATTGCTGCACAATCAAGAATTGTATATAATGTTCTTATATGAGAGATACTAAGCATTTAGGTAAACATGCAAATAGATTAGCAACGGAAGCTAAGGAAAAAGTATTATTCAGAACTCAGCGAAAGGCCGTAGAAGCAGGTGCTCACGGAACTCTTGATTATACAATCAAAGAAGGTGTAAACAAAAATAAAATAGCTGACCAAAAAATTTTAAAAAGTAAAAAATAATGTCAATCCGTGCATTTGCTTTAACAACTGGCATCTTCGGGGCTGTTACGATGTTTTCTCTTGCGTGGTGGTTAATTTTAACTGGAAATGCAGAAGGTCCAACAACCTTATTTGAAAGAGTTTATATAGGGTATAGTTTTACACCCATAGGAAGTATCATTGGTGCTATATGGGGATTTTTCGATTTTGCTATCGCTGGAGCGATTTTTGCTTGGCTATATAATAAGATTAAAAAATAATATTAACAACTATAATACATATCAAATTCTATTGGATGTGGTGTGTGTTCAAGTTTATAAATTTCTTCAAACTTTAATGCTATGTAAGCGTCAATTTGATCATCACTAAATACATTACCTTGTGTAAGAAATTTTCTATCTCTATCAAGATTTTCCATTGCTTCTCTTAGGGAACCACAAACAGTTGGAATATTTTTTACTTCGTCTTCGGGCATAGCATATAAGTCTTGATCTACTGGTTTTCCAGGATTAATCTTATTTTTAATTCCATCTATTCCAGCCATTAACATTGCAGAAAAAGTTAAATACGGATTACCAGCAGCATCGGGAAATCTAATTTCGCATCTTGCAGCTTTTTTATCCATTGTAATTGGTATTCTGCATGAGGCTGATCTATTTCTTGCCGAGTAAACTAATAGCACTGGTGCTTCGAAACCAGGTATTAGTCTTTTATAACTATTTGTGGTGCTATTAGAAAAAGCATTGATAGCCTTTGCATGTTTCAAAATACCTCCTATATAATGTAAAGCGGTATCAGATAAGCCTGCATATTTATTTCCTGAAAATAAGGCTGTACTTCCTTTCCATAATGATTGGTGAGTGTGCATACCTGAACCATTATCTCCTTTTACAGGTTTTGGCATGAATGTAGCTGTTTTTCCAAATGAGTGTGCAACCATTTGAACACCATATTTATATAGCTGCATATTGTCTGCTTGAGTAGTTAATGTATTATAATAGATACCTAGTTCATGTTGACTCGGAGCTACTTCATGATGATGTTTTTCTGCTTTAATTCCCATATCTCTTAAAGCTTTCAAAAACTCCCCTCTCATATCCTGAGCGCTATCAACTGGTGGCACCGGAAAGTAACCGCCTTTTATTCCAGGTCTATGTCCCATATTTCCATTTTCATAATCTTTTCCAGTATTATAGGGTCCTTCAGAACTATCAATTTGAAATCCTGTTTCATTCATATCATTTTTAAATTTAACGTTGTCAAACACAAAAAATTCAGCTTCTGGACCGAAATAAGCTTTATCTCCGATTCCACTTTTTTTTAAATATGTTTCTGCTTTTTTGGCAATACTTCTAGGATCTCTTTCGTAAGGATTTTTTTTTACAGCATCCAGAACATCGCAAAATAAAATGAGTGTATTATGGGAAGTAAAAGGATCTATTACCTGTCTACTAAGATCAGGTTTTAGTATCATGTCAGATTCGTTAATTGCTTTCCAACCTGCTATCGAGGAACCATCAAAAAAAACTCCTTCTTCTAACATTTTTTCATCTACCATTTTTCCATCCATGGTAAGATGTTGAAGTTTTCCTCTGGGGTCAGTAAATCTTAAATCAAGATACTCTACTTCCCTTTCTTTCATAAACTTAATTATTTTACTAGTACTCATTTATCCTCTGTATATAGTATTTCACGTGTAACTAAATATTTTTTATTTAACTTTTAGGTTGAATCACTATCAGCCAAGTTAAATTTATTATAATGAATTTATCATATGGCAGCTATGCATAGCACACATGGATTTTGTAATAACTCACAAAATATTTCATAACAATACTTAATACAGAAGTTTATTATTTAATAATAAATCTAAGAAAATGAACGAAATTTTTAATTCAGGAGAGATGAGACGTTTCGAAAAAAGACAATTTTTGAAAAAAAACTCCTACTCATTTATGCAAAAAGCAGGTTATCAAATTTTCAAATTTATTAGTAATAATTTTAAAAATAAGCACCCAATAATAGTATTATGTGGACCAGGAAACAATGGTGGGGATGGTTTTGTCTTAGCTAAACTTTTAATGAGGCACGGCTATGTAGTAAAGGTTTATATATTTACTGATAAAAATAATTATAAAGGAGATGCTCTTTTAGCACTTAAAGAATACAAAGGAAATTTAAAAAAAATAAATTTATTTAAATTACAAAAAAATGCTTTAATCGTCGATGCTTTATTTGGCATAGGTCTCACAAGAAATATAAAAGGAGAGATAATTAAAGTTTTTAAGAAAATAAATAAAAGTAAAAATACAGTAATTTCAGTTGATATTCCTTCAGGCGTTTGTTCAAATACAGGTAAAATATTAGGAAAAGCAATAAAAGCTGACTTTACAATTGCATTTCACAGAAAGAAAATGGGACATATTTTTGATCTTGGAAAAAAGTACAGCGGCAGGATTTATGTGGCGGACATAGGCTTTGTTAAAAAAAAGACAAAAACTAAATGTGTTGAGAATTCTCCAAATTTATGGATAAAATATTTTCCTTGGAAAAAATTTTCAGATCATAAATATAGCAGAGGTAGAGTAGTTATATTTGGAGGGCAAAAGGAATTTACTGGAGCCACTATACTTTCTGCCCAAGCAGCATTGCGAACAGGCACAGGATCAGCAAAAATTATATGTTCAAAAAATACCTTACATATATATTCTATTAAATTTCCCTCCGTATTAAAAACAGAAATAAATAATATTTATCAATTAGAAAAATTTCTTAAAAAAGAAAACATTACTTCAATACTTATTGGTCCTGGATCAGGATCAAATAAAAAAATTAAAGAAATTACAAAATTAATTCTTCGTAAGGTAAAGTATGTAGTGCTAGATGCTGATGCATTGACTTGTTTCAAAAATGATTTGAAATCACTTTATTCTTTACTTGATGAAAATAAAATTATCACACCTCATTTTGGTGAATTCCAAAAAATTTTTCCAAAAATAAATAAAAATCTCAATAATTTTGATAAAGTCTTGAAGGCTGTAAAATTAATTAAATCAAATATAATATTAAAAGGACCAAACACAATTATAGCTTCATTCGACAAAAAAATAGTAATTAATGATCATTCATCTTCAGAATTAGCAGTTATTGGATCAGGAGATGTTCTAAGTGGATTAGTTGTTAGTTTAATAGGAAAGAAAAAAATGAGTCCATTTTTAGCAGGATGTGCCGCTACATGGTTACATGGTGATATTGCCAAGAAGTATGATAAAGGATTAATAGCTGAAGATATAGTTAAAGGAATACCTGATGCGTTAAAAAGATTAAAAAAATGGAAGACATATTAAATAAAGAATCAGTTAGAAGAGTGCAAGAATTTCTAAATAAATTTGATAGTAAACTTAAAGTTATAGTTTTAGATAGTAGCGCAAGAACAGCACAAGATGCAGCAAATTCATTGAAATGTGAGGTAGGTGCAATTGTAAAAAGTTTATTATTTAGGACTGATGGTAGTTTTTTAATTTGCTTAATTGCTGGTGATAAAAGATGTTCCTTAAATAAATTAAAAAAAGTTTTAAAAAAGAAAGACGTATCCATGGCAAATGCTGAAGAAGTTAAAGCAAATACTGGTTTTTCAATTGGGGGTGTGTCCCCATTAGCCCATATTAAGAAATTAGATATTTTAATTGATATATCTCTTAAAAGATTTGAATATGTTTTTGCAGCAGCGGGACATCCTAACTGTGTATTTAAGATTAGTTGTGAGCACTTAATTAAAATTACAAATGGATTTGAGAAAGAAATATCTGAATGAGAGAGACAAAATCTTTAGATTATTTTTTACTTACTATTTTATCTTTACTCTGGGCTTCTGCCTTTTTTAATATTAAAATTGCTACCTATTCGTATGGACCGCTTACAATTGCATTTTTAAGAATTTTTTTTGGAGTTATTCCTGTAGTTTTGTTGTGTCGTTTAAAAAAAATAAAAATAGAAGCTTTTTCGAAAGATTGGCATTGGTTTGCTGCTATTGGAGTTATAAATTTAGTAATACCTTTTTTTTTAATCGCTTATGGAGTTCAAAAAGTACAAAGTAATCTTGCTGCAATTTTAATGGCAAGCACTCCATTAACGGCTGCAGCTTTAGCTCATTTTTTTACAAAAAATGAAAAAATTAATTTAATTAAAATATTGGGAGTATTAATAGGTTTTTCAGGAATTGTTTTTTTATTTTCTGACAATCTTTTAATTAATGAAAATAATATTTTTTCAGCTTTTTTGATTTTATTTGGTTCATGTTTTTATGTTGTTGGAGGTTTATTGACTTTAAAAATAAGTAATAAAGAAAATGAAAATGTGACTGCATCAATTTTAATCTGGGGAGCATTAGTATTGTTACCAATCACGTTATTTTTTGAACAACCATGGAATTTATCTCCTAGATTAGATTCAACACTTGCGCTTATTTATTTAGGAATTTTCTCCACGGGAATAGCATGGCTTTTACGATTTTATATTTTAAAACACAATGGTTTGGTTTTTCAGGCTCAAGTCGCATACTTAATACCAATTTTTGGAGTGATTTTAGGTTTTTTAATTTTAAATGAGGCCATTACTTCAAAAGTAATAATTTCACTGATTGCTGTAATAGTTGGAATTTATATTGTAAAAAAGGGTAGTAAAATTAAGTTAGTTTAATTGCATTGGACATTATCTTTTAATTTGATAATAACTCCTGCACGGGCAAGTGGCGGAATTGGTATACGCGCTAGTCTTAGGAACTAGTACCGAAAGGTTTAAGAGTTCGAGTCTCTTCTTGCCCACCAATAATTATGAAAGTAACTATCGAGTCTAAAAAAGGATTAAAAACGACCCTTAAAGTTTTTGTTGATAAAAAAATTATTAACGAAAAAATTGAGGCTAAATTAATTGAACTTAGCGGAACAGTTAACATCAAAGGATTTAGACCAGGGAAAGTTCCTGTTGAAGTGCTGAAGAGACAGTTTGGTAAAGCTATATATGGAGAAGTATTAGAAAAAGTATTAAAAGAAACATCAGCTAAAGCACTAGAAGAAAAAAAGATAAAAACTGCTGGTCAACCAAAACTTGATCTTAAAACTTATGGAGAAGGTAAAGATTTAAATTATACTTTAGAAATTGATGAATTGCCTACTATTAAGCTTCAGTCATTGGAAAACATAAAATTTACTGAGTATGAAATTAGAGTTACAGAAGAAGAAACAAGGAAAAAAATAGAAGATATATCAAAGAATCAAAGTAATTTTAAAGATAAGAAAGAAAATGAAATTGCTGAAAATGGAGATTTAGTTGTTTTTGATTATAATGCCACTGTTGAAAATAAAAAATTTGAAGAAGGGGAAGGTAAAAACACACAAGTAGTTTTAGGAAAAGATTTATTCATCAAAGGATTTGATAAGCAATTATTGGGTGTAAAAAAAAATCAGGAAAAAGAAGTTGTAGCAACTTTACCAAATAATTATCCAAAGAAGGAATTTGCAAATAAAAAAGCAAATTTTAAATGTAAAATTTTAAATATAAAAAAACCCGAATCTATAAAAATAGATGATGATTTTGCAAAGAATCTTGGTGCAAAAGATTTAAATAATTTAAAGGAATTGGTAACAAAACAAATTCAAAGTCAATATAAAATGAATCTTGATGCTCTGACTAAAGAAAAAATATTGAATCAAATAGAAAAATTATACGAAATTGAATTACCTAATAATTTAGTTCAGCAAGAATTAGCTATAATTACTCACGGATTAAAAAAAGAAGATATGGAAAAAAATAAGAAAGAAAGTGAAAAAATTGCAAAAAAGAGAATTAAAATAGGTTTAATATTAAATGAATTTGGAGAAAAAAATAATTTAAAGGTTGGTGAACAAGAACTTAAAAATGAAATTGAGAAACAGGTACAAACAATGCCTAACCAGCAAAAACAAGTTTTAGAATATTATCAAAAAAATCCATCAGCTACTGCAAGTTTAAGAGGTTCGATATATGAAGAAAAAATTATTAATTTAATTAAAGAAAAGTCAAAAAAAACAAAAAAAATAATTTCTATAAAAGAAGCCGAGGAGTTAATTAAAGAACAACATCAGGCTCATACACATTCTGAAGATAAAGAGGCAAAAGAGTCTAAAAAGTCAAAAAAAACCCTTAAATCATCAAAAAAATTTAAAAAAATTAGAAAAAAGTAATCATAAGTTGTATAACGAGTATTCCGTTGATTCGTTATGACAAACAAAATTGAAGAACATATGAATAATCTCGTTCCTATGGTTGTAGAGCAATCAAATAGGGGAGAAAGAGCTTATGATATTTATTCTAGACTTTTAAAAGAGCGTATTGTTTTTTTAGTAGGGCCCGTAAATGATAGTGTATCAACTTTAATTACTGCTCAATTATTATTTTTAGAATCTGAAAATCCAAAAAAAGAAATATCTTTTTATATTAATAGCCCAGGAGGATTGGTTACAGCGGGTTTCGGAATTTACGATACAATGCAATATATAAAACCTCCAGTTTCTACTTTATGTATTGGTCAGGCTTCATCCATGGGTTCATTTTTGTTAGCATCAGGAGAAAAAGGAAAAAGATTTTCTCTTCCAAATTCCAGAATTATGGTACACCAACCTTCCGCAGGCTATCAAGGACAGGCAACCGATATAGAAATACACGCAAAAGAAATACTGAGTCTTAAAGAAAGATTGAATAAAATTTATTCTAAACATACAAAAAAGAGTGAATCAGAGATCAAGAAAGCATTAGAAAGAGATAATTTTATGACTGCACATGAAGCTAAAGATTTTGGTTTAATTGATGAAGTTGTAGAAAAAAGAGCTTGAAGTACTAGATCTAGATGGTGAGCGCAACTTAAACTTGATAACATTAAACTTTAGTTTATTTTGGATTTAACTGATTCGAGTAGAAATTTATGACTGACAAAAATAAGAAAAATATTCTGTATTGTTCCTTTTGTGGAAAGAGTCAACATGAAGTAAGAAAATTAATTGCAGGACCAACAGTATTTATTTGTGATGAGTGTGTTGAACTTTGTATGGATATAATAAAGGAAGAAAATAAAGATTCTTTCGTAAATAACCAGGAAGGTGTACCGACTCCGCAAGAAATTTGTAAAGTTTTGGACGATTACGTTATTGGACAAACTTATGCTAAACAAGTTTTATCAGTTGCGGTTCATAATCATTACAAAAGATTAAATTATGAATCAAAAAATAATAAAGATATTGAATTATCTAAATCAAACATTCTTCTGGTTGGACCAACTGGATGTGGAAAAACTTTACTTGCACAAACTTTAGCTAGAATTATTGATGTGCCATTTACAATGGCTGACGCCACAACATTAACCGAAGCAGGTTATGTGGGAGAAGATGTTGAAAATATAATCCTTAAACTATTACAAGCCGCAGATTATAATGTTGAAAAGGCACAACGAGGTATAGTTTATATTGATGAAGTAGATAAAATAAGTAGAAAATCTGAGAATCCTTCAATCACGAGAGATGTATCTGGAGAAGGAGTGCAACAAGCTTTACTCAAAATAATGGAAGGAACTATAGCTAGCGTACCTCCGCAAGGGGGGAGAAAACACCCTCAACAAGAATTTTTACAAGTTGATACAACAAATATTTTATTTATTTGTGGAGGAGCTTTTGCTGGGTTAGATAAAGTTATTGCCAAAAGAGGTTCAGATAGTTCTATTGGATTTGGAGCTAAGGTAAAACATTTTCAAGATCAATCTTCTGGAGAATTAATAAAAAATTTAGAACCTGAAGATTTGATTAAATATGGATTAATACCTGAATTTGTTGGAAGAATGCCTATATTGGCTACTCTTGAAGAACTTGATGAAAAATCGTTGGTAAAAATATTAAAAGAACCAAAGAATTCTTTAATAAAGCAATATAAAAGACTATTTGAATTTGAGAATGCAAAGTTAGTTTTTAAGGATGAAGCTATTTTAGAAATAGCAAAAAAAGCAATAAATAAAAAGACTGGGGCTAGAGGTTTAAGGTCTATTATAGAGGCATTGCTATTAAAAACTATGTTTAAACTACCTGCTCTGGAAGATATAGAAGAGGTTACCATAAATGAATCTGTAGTAAAAAATAACAGTGAACCAATAATTACCTACAGTAAAAATAAAAAAACTACAGCAGCATAAAAAACCAGTTGAAATACTTTCATTTATAGCCATATAATAACTACATGAATAAATCTGATTTTTTCCCTTGTCTACCTTTGCGAGATATAGTCGTTTTTCCTGGGATGATAGTTCCTTTATTTGTTGGTCGAGATAAATCAATAAAAGCATTAAATGAAGTTATGAAAACGAACAAAAAAATAATTCTAGTAACACAAAAAAATGCAGAAATAGATGACCCAACAAACGAAGATCTTTACATTTTTGGTTGTGAAAGTAAAATTTTACAGCTTCTAAAATTGCCCGATGGAACAGTTAAAGTTCTGGTTGAAGGAATTGATAGAGTAAAAATTACAGAAAGCAAAAATGATAAAGAATTTTTAACTACATCTGTAGAAATTATTAAAGATAAAATTGATTCAAAAGAAGACTTATTAACACTTTCGTTGGCTATAATAAGAAAATTAGAAAAATTAACCAATATTAATAAAAAAATTTCTTCTGAATTATTGATAACACTAAAAGAAAATAAAAATCCAACTAAAATAGCCGATCATATTGCGGGACATTTAAATATTTCGATTTTTGAAAAACAAAAATTATTAGAATCTTTCGATTTAAAAAAGAGATTAGAAAAAGTAATGGAACATATAAATAATGAAATTAATGTTATAAGTGTTGAAAAAAGAATAAGAGGAAGAGTAAAAAATCAAATGGAGAAAACTCAAAGAGAATATTATTTAAATGAACAAATGAAAGCGATACAAAAGGAACTTGGAGAAATTGAAGAGGGAAAAGATGAAATTACACAGTTACAAAAAGCTATTATTAAAGCAAAAATGCCTAAAGAAGCTGCTAAAAAATGTTTTTCAGAATTAAAAAAACTAAAATCAATGAGTTCTATGTCTGCAGAAGCGACAGTTGTCAGAAATTATCTAGATTGGATGATCGAGTTACCTTGGCATAATAAAGAAAAAAAATTGGATAACATAGATATTGGGCAAGCGAAAAAGGTTTTAGATCAAGATCATTATGGTCTAGAAAAAGTAAAAGAAAGAATTCTTGAATATTTAGCTGTTCAAAAAAGAGTGGGAAAAATAAAAGGAGCTATATTATGCCTAGTCGGACCCCCGGGAGTAGGCAAAACTTCTCTTGGTAAATCTATAGCTAGAGCTACAGGAAGAAAATTTGTTAGAATTTCATTGGGAGGAATAAGAGATGAAGCGGAGATTAGAGGTCATAGAAGAACATATATTGGTTCCCTACCTGGAAAAATTATTCAACAAATGAAAAAAGCTGGCACAAAAAATCCACTTTTTTTATTAGACGAAATTGATAAAGTAGGTTCGGATTATCGAGGAGATCCTTCATCAGCTTTATTAGAAGCACTAGACCCTGAACAAAATATAAATTTTAACGATCACTATCTGGAAGTTGATTATGATCTATCAGACGTTATGTTTGTAACTACTGCAAATACACTTAATATTTTACCACCTTTGCTTGATAGATTGGAAGTAATTCGAATCCCTGGTTATACAGAGGATGAAAAAATTAACATTGCTAATAATTATTTAATACCAAAACAAATTAAAGATAATGGACTTAAGGACGGCGAATTAAGTTTAGATTCAGAAGTTCTTAAAGATGTAATTAGAAGCTATACAAAGGAAGCTGGTGTACGTAATTTAGAAAGAGAAATTTCAAAATTAGCAAGAAAAACAGTAAAAAGAATTTTGATAGATGAATCTAGTAGAGAAAAAATTAATAATAAAAATTTAAATGAATATTTAGGTGTAAAAAAATTCAAATACGGAGAAATAGAATCCGATAATAAAGTTGGAATAGTAACAGGTTTAGCTTGGACTGAATTTGGAGGAGAAATTTTAAAAATAGAATCAGCTATAATGCCAGGAAAAGGAAAAATGCAAATAACAGGTAAGTTAGGAGATGTTATGCAAGAATCAGTAAAAGCTGCAAAATCATATGTGAGATCTAAATCTCTAGAGTTTGGAATTATTCCTCCAATTTTTGAAAAAAAAGATTTTCATATACATGTTCCTGAGGGAGCAACACCTAAGGATGGACCTTCAGCTGGTATAGCTATGGTAACTTCAATAATTTCATCAATAACAGGCATAGCAGTAAATAAAAATATTGCAATGACAGGAGAAGTAACGTTGAGAGGCCATGTATTGCCTATTGGCGGTCTTAAAGAAAAATTATTGGCAGCTCATAGAGCAGGGATAAAAAGAGTTATTATACCTGAAGACAATAAAAAGGATTTAGTAGAGATACCTAAAAATATATTGGATAATATAGTGATAACTACAGTTAAATCAGTAGATGAAGTTTTAAAAATTGCTCTTACAAAAGAATTAAAACCAGTAGAGTGGATTGAGGTTGAAAGCTTACCTAAATCAAAGGGTGGGGAAAAACAATCGACTGAAATTTCACACTAATAACATTTAATTATCTAACCAATTTTCGTATTTTTTGTAATTTTCTCTCAAATAGTCAGGCATATTTGATATTTCAATTTTTGTTAAATTTTTTTCTGAACTCCACTTAAATTTTCTTTGATCTACACTATGATCGTATATAATTTTCTTTTCTGATATTTTTTTACGTAAATCTTCTACGGTAAGTTTACTTTGTTCAAATTCATAATGATGAGTATAGTTTAAAAGTTTTTTTTCTATATCTTCAGGAGATTTAATATTTGTGAAGTGCCAACCACCATTAACTATGTAGAAAATATCATTATATTTTTTTTTTGAAAACATTATATCTAATCTCCAAAAAGGATATTTTTTATGTTTTATATTCCGTAACCATTGAGGTGAAGAAAAATATTTTCTTCTACATGCCTTCGAACCAAACCAAGAAACATTCGGGTACAATAAATTGAATTTATAGTAAAATATTTGTTGTTTAAAAATAACAATTTTATTTTTTATGCTACTAAAATTAAAATTTTTTAAATTAGGTATTTCATCTATGTCATTTATTATAATCCAGTCTTCAGGTTCGATATTTTTTAATACTTTTTGAGCCATTTCTCTTTGATAATTATCTCTTTTATAACCATTTAAGACTAATTTCTGTCCTCTGGTATCACTTTCATCGTTATCTCTCTTATTTATTTCGAATAAGTCAGGAGGTTGAGTATCAACAACAATATAAATTATTTTGTCTTTAAACTTTGAGAATTTATTAATGTCAAAATTTAATTTTTTAGTTTTTCCGTTATGCATATATGTCGCCTCAGTTATAACGAACTTATCTACATATTTATCCATTACGTTTAATCTAAGATCCAAAAGCATCTCTTCGTCAAAAAACATAAAGCAATCGTAGATTTTCATATTTAATTGAATTATTGAATTATTTAATATAATTAAAGATCTTATTTTAATAAAGCAGAATAATATAAATGTCTAAAAAAATCGTAATAGTTGGAGCTCTGGGATATTTGGGTACTGAGCTCTGCAAACTATATTCTGGTGTGAGCTGGTTTCATAACATTGTGGCAATTGATAGTAGATTTGTATCAAAAAGAGTAAATCAACTTAAAAATTGGAATATTAAATTTTATCAGGGACAAATACTAGATAAAGAATTTTTGAAAAATCATCTAAATGATTCAGACATAGTACATCATCTGGCAGGAATTACAGATGTCGCATATGTCAAAAAAGAATCGGACCCCAATCAAGATGAAAACATTAAAAAAATTGCGATTGAAGGTACAAATAATATTTTAAATGTAATTCCAAAAAAATGTAAAATTATATTTCCATCTACTCATGTGGTGTATGAAGGTTTAAAAGAAACAAAAAAAAATATAGAAGAAGATGAAAAGCCATGCCCAATACTTGTTTATTCCTCTAGTAAGGTAAAAAACGAAATAGATATAAAAAATTCAAATAAAAATTATGTAATTTTAAGATTAGGATCAGTCTATGGATATTCGTCGACCGATACTATGAGAATAAATATAATGCCAAATCTATTTTCAAAAATAGCATCTCAAAATGGAGAAATCAGTTTATTTGCAGGTGGAAAACAAATAAAAAGTGTAGTTCCATTAATAGATGTAGTTAGGTGTATGAAGTTTATGGAAGAAAATGAAAAAATCAAAAGAGAAACATTTAATTTAGTAAAAGAAACAGTAACTGTAAAAGAAGTAGCAGAGATTTGTAAAAAACATAATCCAAAAGTTAGAATTAAAATGACAGAAGATGAAATTCCAAATCTTGGCTATACACTATCTAATAAAAAACTTTTAAAAACAGGTTTTAAATTTCTTTATAATTTGGATGAATCAATTTCTACAATGATTCAAAAATGGTCATTTAAAAAATATGATAAAGATCTTGAATATAAATCGCATGGTGAAAAAGAATTTATAGATAAAAGAGGAAAAATTAGCAATTATGAATTAACAGAACCTATCAATTTAATTGGTTATATAGAGTCCGTTAAAGGATCAATGAGAGCTAATCATTATCATCCGGTTCAGGAGCAGAAAGTACTTTTGGTAAAAGGGCAATTTATAAGCTTATATAAGAGTTTGCTTGAAAAAAATTCTCCAAAAATTACACATGTTATTAATGAAGGAGATTCCGTAGTCACAAAACCAAATGTAGCTCATACTATGGTTTTTACAAAAGATTCAATTTTTCTTAATTTGGTAAGAGGGGAGAGAGAACATAATAATTATGGAATTACACATACCCTTCCTTACCCTTTAGTCTCAAACGAAGATAGAAAAGAATTACTTAAAAATTATAAATTTGAGTGTAGATCATGTAATAATTTAAAACTCAAAAGAGTAGTTTCGTTAGGTTATCAACCCTTAGCTAATAATTTGTTAAAAAATAAAAATGAAAAAGATGAACTTTTTCCACTTGAAATGAACTATTGTCCGAACTGTCACAATTGCCAACTTTCAGTTGTTGTTGATCCAAAAAAAATGTTCAGCAATTACCTTTATTTATCTTCTACTTCTAAAACATTTAGAGATCATTTTGAAACTGCAGCAAATAAATATATTAAAGAATTTAAGCTTACACCAAATAAATCTTATATAATTGATGTTGGAAGTAATGATGGTGTTGCTTTAAGACCATTTAAAAATTTAAAATTTAGAAATATTCTCGGTATAGAACCGGCTAAAAATTTAGCAAAACTAGCTAACAAAAATAAAATTAGAACTTATAATGGTTTTTTGGACAATAAAGGATTAAAGAAAGTAAAAAAAAATGCAGATATTATTTTAGCATCAAATGTTTTTGCACATTCAGATGAACTAAAAATGATGGCTGAATGTATGCTTAAATTACTAAAAAAAGATGGAACTATTATTATCGAAGTCCAATATTTACTTAACACCTTACAAGATGTAACTTTTGATAATATTTACCACGAACATTATAACTATTGGTCTTTGACATCTTTGGTAAGATTTTTTAATCAATTTTCAGCAAAAATATATAAAGCGGAAAAAATTGATACACATGGTGGTTCTATCAGAATCTATGTGAAAAAAAATTTAAAAACTAAAATAGAAAAAAGTGTTAAACAGCTTTTAATAGAGGAAGAAAAATTTGGAATTAAAAATTATCAAACATATAAGAATTTTGCTAAAAATGTTTATAGAATTAGAGATAATGTTAGAAAAAATATTTCTAAACTCACTAAGGGAGATACAAAAATAATTGGTTATGGTTCTCCAGCTAAAGCTACAACCGCATTAAATTTTTTTGGTATATCTAATGAAATTGAATATATTGTAGAAGACAACAAGCTTAAACAAGGAAAGTTTCTTCCTGGAATGAAAATACCTATTACTTCAAAAAATAATGTTAAAGGAAAACCAGATTATGCTTTAGTTTTAGCTTGGAACTTTCTTGAAGAGATAAAAAAAAATAACACTGATTTGGCTCATAAATTTGTAAGTATCAAAGATCTAGAGATTTAATTTTACTTTGTTATCTACCTGCTGTAGAAAGTTTTAAAACATGTATGGGCGGTTAGCTCAGTTGGTAGAGCATCTCGTTTACACCGAGAGGGTCATAGGTTCGAGTCCTTTACCGCCCACCATTTTGTGGGGGTGTAGCTCAGTTGGTTAGAGCGCCTGCCTGTCACGCAGGAGGTCGCGGGTTCGAGTCCCGTCACTCCCGCCACATAAATAGCTATTCTTTCTTTTGAGGATTAATTTTAGATAATGTCTTTTTTGTCCACGCATCATAAAAATATTCACGCAAGTGCTTTCCATGAAAACCGAATACAGAATTTTCATTTTGATCATAAAGACAATTTACATTTTCCATAGAAAATTTAGCAGCGAGTTCTGGTGGAGCAAAATTAATTCCATTGTCTAACATTTTTTTATAAAGGTAATGACAAATAATAATATCCTCAGATTTAATTGGAAATTTAATCTCTTTATAATTTATTTTTGAAGTAATTTTAGCCAATTTATGGCTACGTAAAGAAAACCCTCCATTTCCTACTTGATTTTTTTCCATGTCCAAAATTAAATTTGAATTAATTTTAATTTTTTTTGGCCATGGAGCACCAATATAATCAAAATTAAGAAATTCTTTTTTCCAGAGATTGGCATCGACAACAAAGCTATCAGATTGCAATATGAGACAATGCGAAGTATTAAAATATTTATATAAATCTTCTATTATCAAACGATTATAGTCGAAAATTTCCATCGAAGGAATCGAAACATATTTGATCTTTTCATGTTTTCTTGTCGGAAGTGATGATGATAAAAGTTTAATTTCAGCGAACTCAATATAATCTGAGGAAATTTTTAAATTAAAATTAGCTTGCTCAACTTCCACAGAGGTGGCTGCAAAAAGTGTTACATTTGGTAAATATAATTTATTTTTCATATTTTAGCTTCTTGAATTAAAAACTTCGATTATATTTTTTGCTATATTTTTTTTATCAAACTGAATTTTATATTTTTGTCCTAAATCTAGGATTTTTTTTCTATATTCTTCATAATTTCTATCTAATTGTTCAATTTTATTTACCATTGATTGAGAGTTAGGCTCACAAATAAAATCTGCAGGAGAAAATTCTTTAGCTGTTAAATTATCAGAGCAAGTTATAGGTATAGATCCACAAACCATACCCTCTATCATGGTAAGGCCAAGACCTTCTGCCGAAGACGGAAGCAAAACATATTTAGAAGAATTATATAGTCTGTTTAATTCATCATCTCTTATGATTCCAAGATACTCTCCAAAATTAGGATTTTTTAAACCACAAATTTTTATATTATTCTCACCATCTTTAATTTTAGTTAAAGTTTCTTTAACAAGACTGAATCTTTTAACTGGATCAAATACTCTTCCAACATAAAAAAAAGTGTTGTTTTTTTTTATTTTATTATCAAGATAAACATCTTTTATAGGATTATAAATTACGTAAATTTTTTTGTCATAAAATTTTGTTAAGTCTTTTTTTACCTTAAAACTTATCGTGCTTACAGAATCAGCAACAGAAAAATAATATTTAACTAATTTTTCAGTTTGTTTTTGGATATTTTTTATATGCCAGGGAATATCTAAAAAATTTAATATTAAATATGAACTTGGAAATTTTTTTTTTAAAAGCACTGCCTCATCATATCCACTAGGATCATTAGCATATATTATGTCTGGAGAATCTGAAGATAAATTATGACCCAATGCTAGCATGCCTTCCTTAATTCTTGGTATTTGGCATGTATATCCGTCAGCACCAGTAATAAAAATTTTAATATTGCTCATAAAATTATTTTATGCGGGTCAGTACTTGGACACAAGATTCAAAATTTTAAACATTTTTTAATTGTCAAGCATTCAGCAATATATGAACTTGAAGATTTAAGTCACATCATCGTTGTCGTTATTGATTAATCATCACTTATCCACCGCTTGATTAGTGACATTCTCGCATCTATTAGTATAAAAAAAAAAGGTATATAAATAGTCTAATAAAAAAATGGTATTAGAATTATTAAAAGACTATTTATCAATTATAATTTTTCTATTTATAGCATTAGCTCTTAGTGTGGGTTTTATATTCTTGAATTTTCTATTTTCTCCAAAAAAGCCGGATCCAGAAAAACTTTCGGCCTACGAATGTGGTTTTGAAGCTTTTACTGATTCTCGAATGGAATTTGATGTTAGATTTTATCTTGTTGCAATTTTATTCATTATTTTCGATTTAGAAATAGCTTTCTTATTCCCTTGGGCAATATCCTTAGGGAGTCTCGGGCCTCTGGGGTTTTGGTCAATGATGGCTTTTTTATTTGTACTAACCATAGGTTTCATTTACGAATGGAAAAAAGGAGCGCTAGATTGGGATTGAAATGTTGCAATTAAAACAAAAAGAAGAACAAATACCTGAGGAATTTAAAAAGATCGCTAAAGATTTTAGTGAAAAGGGTTTTATCACTATATCTTCAAACAATTTAATTAATTGGGCAAGAACAGGATCTTTGCACTGGATGACTTTTGGTTTGGCTTGTTGTGCAGTGGAAATGATGCAAACATCAATGCCAAGATATGATTTAGAAAGATTTGGTGCCGCACCAAGAGCATCGCCAAGACAATCTGATGTAATGATTGTCGCTGGAACATTAACAAATAAAATGGCTGCTCCACTTAGAAAAGTTTACGATCAAATGCCCGAACCAAGATATGTAATATCAATGGGTAGCTGTGCGAATGGTGGAGGTTACTATCACTATTCTTATTCAGTAGTAAGAGGATGCGATCGTATTGTTCCAGTCGACATTTATGTCCCAGGATGCCCTCCATCAGCTGAGGCACTACTTTATGGAATTTTACAATTACAAAAAAAAATCAGAAGACAAGGTAGTTTAGAAAGATAAAAAATGTCAATGACTGTTAATGAATTGGAGAAAACAGTTAATTCAAGTTTAACAACGGCTATAAAAATATCAAAAATTAATTTCGGACATCTTTTTATAGATATCGATGTTAAAGATTTAAGTTCTACAATTTTATTTTTGAAAACTAATGCTAAATGTAAATTTAAGCAGTTAATCGATATTACTGCTGTAGATTATCCAGAAAATGAAAAAAGATTTAAAATTGTTTACTTATTACTCAGCCATGAAAATAATTTAAGAATTATAATAAATATTAATATTATTGAAAATGATATGATTCCATCTCTCACTAAAATTTTTCCTTCAGCCAATTGGATGGAGAGGGAAGTTTTTGATATGTATGGTATTTCATTTAAAGATCATCCTGATTTAAGAAGAATACTTACTGATTATGGTTTTGAAGGATTTCCACTTAGAAAAGATTTTCCATTAACGGGACACACAGAGGTCAGATATAGCGAAGATAAAAAAAAAGTAATTTCAGAACCAGTTAAATTAGAACAGGAGTATAGACATTTTGATTTCGAAAGCCCTTGGGAAGGAACTAAATATATTAAAGAGGAGTCACAAAAAAATAAAAATAATGAATAATTATGGTTAAAAATAAAAAAACTATGAATTTAAACTTTGGACCTCAACATCCAGCAGCACATGGTGTTTTAAGATTGATACTCGAGTTAGATGGAGAGATTGTCGAAAAAATTGATCCTCACATAGGACTTTTGCACAGGGGTACTGAAAAGCTTATTGAACATAAAACTTATACACAAGCAATTCCATATTTTGATCGTCTTGATTACGTTGCACCAATGAATCAAGAACATGCATTTGCTTTAGCTATTGAAAAATTATTAAATATAGAAGTGCCAATAAGAGGACAGTATATTAGGATATTGTTTTGTGAAATTGGAAGAATTTTAAGTCATCTTTTAAATATTACAACTCAAGCACTTGATGTTGGTGCTTTAACTCCTTCTCTTTGGGGTTTTGAAGAACGAGAAACATTAATGACTTTTTACGAAAGAGTTTCTGGATCTAGATTACATGCAAATTATTTTAGGCCTGGTGGAGTTCATAAAGATTTACCAAGAGGATTAACAGATGATATTGCTTCTTTTTGTGAGACGTTTCCAAAAGTCGTAGATAATCTAGAAACTCTTTTAACTGATAATAGAATTTTTAAGCAAAGAAATGTTGATATTGGTATTGTAACAAAATCTGAAGCATTGGAACATAGTTTCTCTGGAGTTATGTTAAGAGGTTCTGGAGTACCATGGGACTTAAGAAAATCTCAACCTTATGAATGTTATGAAGAATTTAATTTTAAAATTCCAATTGGAAAAAACGGTGATTGTTATGACAGATATATTTGTAGAATGGAAGAAATGAGAGAGAGCGTTAAAATTATAAAAGATTGTATTAAAAAAATGCCCACGGGACCTGTTAAATCTATAGATGGGAAAATTACCCCACCAAAAAGGGAAGATCTAAAAAATTCTATGGAAGCCTTAATACATCATTTTAAATTATTTTCAGAGGGATTTAGAGTTCCCAAAGGTGAAATTTATACAGCTGTTGAAGCTCCAAAAGGAGAATTTGGAGTTTATCTTATATCAGATGGTAGCAGCAAACCTTATAAATGCAAAATTAGAGCACCAGGATTTTCTCATTTACAAGCAATGGATTATTTATTGAAGGGTCATATGTTGGCTGATGTTCCTGCAGTTTTGGGTTCATTAGATATTGTTTTCGGAGAGGTTGATAGATGAGTTTAAAAAAAATATCAAAAGTACAACCAGAATCTTTTGAATTTTCTGAGGAAAATTTAAATCAAGCAAAAAATGAGATTAAGAAGTATCCAAATAATAGGAAAGCAAGTGCAGTTTTAGCTTTATTATATTTAGTTCAAAAACAAAATGACAACTGGATTCCTATATCAGCTATAAAATATGTAGCGAAGAAGCTAGATATGCCATACATAAAAGTTTACGAGGTAGCTACATTTTATTCAATGTTTAATTTATCACCAGTTGGAAAATATTTTGTTCAGGTTTGTACAACAACACCCTGTATGATTAGAGGGGCTAAAAAACTTACAGATATGTGCAAAAAACACATTTCGCAAAATCAAAATGAATTGTCTGATAATGGACTTTGTTCTTGGACAGAAGTTGAATGTTTAGGGGCTTGCGTAAATGCTCCCATGATGCAGATTAATCAGGACTATTTTGAAGATTTAAATGAAAGCAAAACAGAAGAAATAGTTTTGAAATTATTAAAAAATGAATTTCCAAAACCAGGTTCTGCAAAAAATAGAAAAAATAATTCGCCAGAACAAGGAAAAACAACATTATTAGAGGTAAAAAATGCTTAAAGATGAGAACAGGATATTTAAAAATTTATATAATGATTTAGGTTGGGAAATTGAATCTGCTATAAAAATGGGTGATTGGTCAGAAACCAAAAACATTATTTCTAAAGGAAAAGAATGGATTATAAAAGAAATTAAAGATTCACAATTACGTGGTAGAGGTGGAGCTGGATTCCCCACTGGTTTAAAATTATCTTTTGCACCAAAAGAAGTAGGATCAAGACCACACTATCTGGTCATTAATGCAGATGAGTCCGAACCGGGCACGTGTAAAGACAGAGATATTTTAAGATTTGAACCACATAAACTTATTGAAGGATCTTTAATCACAAGTTACGCAATTGGTGCGCATACATGTTATATTTATTTAAGAGGTGAATATTTAAGAGAAGGTCAAAGATTACAAGAAGCAATAAATCAAGCATATAAAAATAATTTTATAGGGAAAAATGCATGCAACTCAGGTTGGGATTTAGATATTTACCTTCATTATGGGGCTGGAGCATATATTTGTGGCGAAGAAACTGCATTGTTAGAAAGTTTAGAAGGAAATAAAGGTTTACCAAGACTTAAACCTCCATTTCCTGCTCTGGTGGGTCTTTATGGGTGTCCGACTATTGTTAATAATGTAGAAACAATTGCGGTAATACCAACTATTCTTAAAAGAGGAGCAAAATGGTTTTCGTCTTTAGGTAAACCAAAAAATAC
>CACLLG010000004.1 GCA_902607735.1 uncultured Pelagibacteraceae bacterium
CCGGTTTAAATAGTTATTCTAAAATTAGCGATCATTATCATATACAAGGATTACCAAATAGATTCGCTGGTCAGGGAACTGTGGTTTACAATCCCAGATTAAAAGGAAAAAATAAATTTCCTTGTTTTCCTAATTGGCCAAAAAATAAAATAAATATAGCTGAATACGTTGCTCTTTTTCCTAATGTGATGATGGGTATTCATAAGGATCACTATTACGCATATTGGTTAGAACCAGTCAATCATGAACTAACTATAGAGCATATGGAAATTTATTATGTTGGTAATGAAGCTGCAAATTCAAAAAAATTTAAAAACTTAAGAAAACAAAATTTAAAACTTTGGCATGATGTTCAATTAGAGGATGTTCATATTATAGAAGGCATGCAGGAAGGAAGAAATTCACCATCTTATAATGGCGGAAACTTCTCACCAGTTATGGACAATCCTACTCACCATTTCCATAAATGGGTAGCTACAAATTTGGTATAAAATGAAATTTAGTAGAAAAATTTCTCCAGACGCAAAACCCAAGCAAAATTTTGTAACGAAAAAAAGGTTGAGAGAAGATGAAATAAATTTTGATAAGCTTAGATCTTACAGGCTGGATAGAGTTAAAAAAGAATTAGAAAAAAATAATCTTGAAGCATGCATATTATTTGATCCAGTAAACGTTAGGTACGCTTTAGACACTACAAATATGAGCATTTATCATATGCATAATCTCACTAGATATTGTTTTGTTCCGGTTAATGGACCTGTAATACTATATGAGTATTTTAATTGCGAAAATTTATCAAACCATTTGAATTTAATAGATGAAATAAGGCCAGCAATAACTTGGGATTATTTTAGCAATGGCGATCAAGCAAGTTCACAATTAAAGAAATGGATTAACGAAATTAAGGATTTATCAAATTCTTATTTTAAAAGTAAAAAAATTGCAATTGATGTTATTAATGGTCCGGCAGTAATAGCGTTAAATAAAGAAAATATTCAAGTAGTAGATGCTAAATTAATTCTTGAACAAGCAAGAGTTATTAAATCTCCTGAAGAGTTAAAATGTATGAGAACAGCTATCGACGTTGCAGAAATTGGAGTAAATAAAATGAGAGAAGAATTAAAGGCAGGAATGACAGAAGATGAGCTTTGGTCAATCTTACACAAAACTAATATTGAGTATGGTGGTGAATGGATTGAATGTAGAATTTTATCTTCAGGTGAAAGAACAAATCCCTGGATGCAAGAAAGTAGTAATAAAGTCATTCAACATGGAGAGTTAGTATCTTTTGATACTGATATGGTTGGTCCTTATGGATATTGTGCAGATATATCCAGAGCTTTTGTTGTAGGCCATCAGTTTAAAGATGAGCAAAAAAAAATATATTTAATGGGAGTCGAACATATAAATCATAATTCTAGATTAATTAAACCTGGAGTCTCATTTAAAGAATTCACTGAAAAATCATGGAAGCTTCCAGAGGAATATTATGGCAATAGATATCCCTGTATGGTTCATGGAATAGGCCTTTGCGATGAGTGGCCGCTAATAAAATACCCAACGGATGGAGGTCAAAGAGAAGGTTGTTTTGAAAAAAATATGACTATTACGGTTGAATCTTATATTGGAAAAGTTGGAGGCAAAGAAGGAGTAAAATTAGAACAACAATATTTAGTTGGTGAAAATGGACTTGAATTAATGTCCCACCATCCATTAGAGAATTTATAATTAAAAATGAATAATAGATTAGAAACAATTGTTGATCTTAAAAAATATCCAATCCAAGATTTAAACTCACCCTTTATAAAAGAATTAATAAAAAAATGTAAAAGTGACTTAGATCAGTTTAGTTGTGCAACTATTCCTAATTTTATTTTACCCAAATCTTTAAAAATAATGAATGCAGAGTTAGAAAAACAACTCGATGAAGTTTATATGTCAAAACAAAGTATAAATGCATATTTATATTCAAAAGATGATCCTTCATTATCAAAAGATCATCCTAAAAGAATATTTATGGATCGTTATAATGGATATTTAAACTCTGATGTTTTTCCAAAAGATTCTGAGATGAAATTTCTTTATGAACAAGATGAACTTTTAAATTTTGTGTCAGCTTGTCTTGGAATATCACCAATTTATCGATGGGCCGACCCGTTAGCTTGCCATGCTTATAATGTTATGAAACCAGACGGTATTCTTCCTTGGCATTTTGATAGCTGTGAATTTACCTTAAGTTTCATGATACAAAAACCTGAAAAAGGTGGAATATTTGAATATTGCCCAAACATACGTGAACCTGGAAATGAAAAATTAGAAGAAGTTAAAAAAGTACTTGATGGAGATCGTAAAAGAGTTCGTCAATTAAAATTAGAACCAGGTGATCTTCAAATATTTAAAGGACGTTTTACTCTTCACCGTGTAACAAAAATAGAAGGAAATCGTTCTAGATATCTTTGTATACCAGCTTATGTTCTTGATCCTTGGAGAGTAAACACTCCTGAACATTCAAAAGCTATATATGGAAAAGTATTGCCAATTCATATTGAAAGAAATAAACCTAGATCAGATGGTTTAGCTGATTAAACGATGAAAAAAAATGTTAATGAAGTTGAGTGGAAAGTAAGAGTCGATCTTGCCGCTATGTTTAGGCTAACTCACATGATGGGTTGGGATGATACTGTTTGGAATCATATAACCGCAAGAACACCTGGAACAGATCATACTTTTTTTATGCATCAATTTGGACTTGTTTACGAAGAAGTAAAAGCCTCCAACTTAATTAAAGTAGATGAAAATGGTAAAATTCTTGAAGGACCTTCTGATGTTAATACAGCCGGATTTATAATTCATAGCGCTGTACATTTAAATCATCCAAAAAATAAATTTGTTTTTCATGCCCATCCTCCAAAAGCTATAGCAGCAACAGCATTAAAAGATGGAATTCCATATTTAGTTCAGGACTCAGCAATGCTCTATGGAAAAGTTGGTTATCATGATTGGGAAGGTTTATCGATTGATAAAGATGAAAGATTCAGAATTGCTGAAAATCTTGGAGAAAATAAAGTCTTAATTATGAAAAATCATGGTTTGCTAACTGTCGGTGAAACCGCAGGTGAATCTTTTATGAATATGTATTATGCAGTAAGAATGTGCGAAGTCGCTACACAAGCTCAAGGCTCCGGTTTAAAATTAGAAACTTCAACTAAAGAATTATGGAAAAAATCACAAAAGCAATATGATGCTTTTTCGCCAGGACCAAATGAATGGCCAGCTTTACTCAGAAGATGTGATGCTGTCGATCCTTCGTACAAAGAATAATTATGCCAAATATTATAAATAAAGTTGCTGTCATAGGCACTGGAGTTATTGGAGCTGGCTGGATTATTAGATGTTTAGCTCACAATAAAAAAGTTGTTGCGTTTGATAAAGATCTAAAATTAAAAAAAAAATTAGTTTCTGAGATAAAACGTACTTGGCCTTATGTAAAAAAATTATTTAATAAAAAGAAACTTAATCTAAAAAATTTTAAATATGTTACTTCAGTAGAAGACGCTCTTGAAGAAGCAGATTTTATTCAGGAATGCGCAACAGAAAATTATAGAATAAAAACAAAGTTAATGGGTATTATTGGTAAATATGCAAAGCCTAATGCTATTATTTCATCTAGCTCATCTGGTCTACTTCCAACAAGAATATATTCCAAATGTAAAAATCCAGCACGAACAATGATTGGACATCCTTTTAATCCTGTTTATATGTGCCCTGGGGTAGAGATCGTTCCTGGGAAAAAAACGAAAAAGAAATTTTTAAATAAAGCTAATAAATTTTACAAATCAATATCAATGAATCCAATCATGGTAAAAAAAGAATTGCCTGGTTATTTAGCAGACAGGCTTCAAGAGGCTTTGTGGAGAGAAGCTTTACATATAGTCAATGAAGGTTACGCATCTACTAAAGATTTAGATAGAGCAATTGAAGATGGTCCAGGTTTAAGATGGTCATTAATGGGAATATTTTTAACTTATCATTTAGCAGGAGGAAAAGCTGGAATGAAACATATGTTAGAACAGTTTGGACCTGCATTAAAATTACCTTGGACTAAGCTAAAAGCTCCAAAACTTTCTAAAAAATTATCATCAAGAGTTATCACAGGAACTAGACAGCAAGCCAAAGGGAAATCTGTTGAGATGATATCAAATATAAGAGATGAATATTTAGTCAACCTTCAAAAACTTAGAAAAAAATATGAAAATGAAATTAGAAAATGACTTCCATAAATAACTTAAAAGATATTGTAGACAATGGGCTTTGTATTGGTTGTGGGCTTTGTCAAAGTATTGCCGGTAAAAAAAATATAGAAGTATCAATGACTCCTAAAGGAAGACTTGAACCAAAAGAAATAAACAAAATTAGTCCAGAAGTTTTCAATAAAATATTAAATATTTGTCCTGGAACGATTGTTGAAGGACTCCCTAAAGAAGAGATTGCTTCTAATAGTGAAAATAATCTTGTATGGGGATATTATTTATCTCTTTTCTATTCGTGGTCTACAGACAAAAAAATAAGATTTGAAAGTTCAACAGGAGGCTTGTTAAATGGATTGTCTCTTTATTTGCTGGAATCGAAAAAAGTACAATTCATTATGCATACGGATGCGAATCCCGAAAAACCAATGCGCAGTGTAACTAAATTTAGTTACAATAATGAGGAGCTTTTAGGAAATGAAAGTCGTTCAAGATATGGTCCCGCTTCTCCCTTAGATAGATTTCACGAAACTCTTGATTTAAATCAAGCTTTTGCTTTTGTCGGCAAACCTTGTGATATCAGCGCTATTAGACAACTTGCTAAAATAGATTCTAGAGTTAATAAACTTTGTAAATATTTATTAACTTTAGTATGCGGAGGATTTGCTGAATTTACTAAATCTCAAGATTTTATTGAAAGTTTTAAAGTGAAAGAAGATGAGTTATCTATTTTTAGATATAGAGGTTATGGAAATCCTGGAAGAATGTATATTAAAACAAAAGATGGTCGTGAACATGATAGAGAATATAATTCTTTTTGGGGTGAAGAATCCACATGGAGAGTTCCTTTCAGATGTAAAATATGCCCTGACGCTATCGGTGAAAGTGCGGATGTAGCTGCTCTTGATACATGGAGAGGTGGTTCTCCCAAAGGAGAAGATGAAGGTTTTAATGCAGCTATTGTCAGAACTAAAAAAGGAATAGATTTGATAAATAGCGCAGCCAAAGCTGGTTTTATTCACATTGGAGATAAATTAAAAATAGAAGATATTGATGATTTTCAACCTCACCAGGTTAATAAAAAAAAAGCAGTTTATGCCAGGCATTTGGGAATGGCAAAAAATAATGTACCTACCATCAATACAAAGCGATTAAGAATTAAAGAATTATACAAATTAAACAGCGAAGATTTTAATAAAAAAGAAGAGCTTGGTGTAAGTAAAAGATTGAAAAAAATTTAATTCCAACCGCCAACTGTTTTTACTTCTAAAAACTCTATTAGACCTTCAGTTCCAGCTTCTCGTCCAATACCAGAATGTTTATATCCACCAAAAGGAGAAGCAACGGCTATACCCACTCCATTTACATCTACCATTCCTGATCTAAGTTTTCTTGCAACTCTTTTAACTTTTTCTTTATCTTGGGTTTGAATATAATTTGTCAAGCCATAAGGAGTATCATTTGCTATTGAAACAGCTTCTTCTTCATTTTCAAAAGGAATTATAGATAGAACAGGACCAAAAATTTCAGTTCTTGCAATCTCCATTTGATTGCTAACATCGGCAAAAACAGTTGGTTTTACATAATAACCTTTTTCTAAACCTTTAGGTTTACCAGTTCCTCCTGCAACTAATTTTGCGCCTTCGTCTATTCCTTTTTGAATTAAAGTTTGAATTTTATTAAATTGTACTTCAGAAACCACTGGACCAATATGATCGCCATCTTTTTGTGGAGAATCTACCTTTGTGTCGTTTGCTAATTTTTTTACTTTTTCTACAGTTTCATTGTAAATTGATTTTTCAACAAGCATTCTTGTAGGGGCATTGCAAGATTGTCCTGAATTTCTAAAACATCTTAGAACACCTCTTGCTATCGCTTCTGAATCGGCATCTTTAAAAATTATATTTGCACCTTTTCCTCCTAACTCTAAACTAATTCTTTTAAAATCTTTTGCAGCATTTTGGGAAATTAATGCACCAGCTCTTGTTGATCCAGTAAAAGAAATCATATCAATATCAGGATGGCTGGTTAAAGCATCTCCTGTAATAGCTCCATCTCCATTTACTAAATTAAAAACTCCCGAGGGAAATTTCGCCTCATCAATCATTTCGGCAAGTAACATTGATGACAAAGGTGCTATCTCTGATGGTTTTAAAACTACTGTGCATGCTGAAGCTAAAGCAGGAATTACTTTTAAATTAACTTGGTTGATTGGCCAATTCCAAGGTGTAATCAAAGCACAAACACCTTTTGGTTCATATAATAATTTTTGATTATTTTTTTCTTCTCCTAAATCTTTTTCAAATTTAAAATCTTTTAATATATTTTTAAAAGATTTGATGTGGCTAGCTCCTGTAGCAGCTTGCATTTCTGTTGAAAATTTCATGGGAGCCCCCATCTCAAGAGTAATGAGTTTTGCCATCTCGGCCCATCGTTTTTTATAAATAACGTACAATTTTTCTAATAAATCCAATCTTTCTTCTTTGCTTGAGAATGCCCAAGTATGAAAAGCTTTTTTTGCAGCACTAACTGCCTTATCTATATCCTTTTTTCCACCAAGTGATATTTCTGCACAAGGTTCTTCGTTTGACGGATCAATAACTTTGTAATTTCTTGGTTCTATTGGAGCAATCCATTTTCCATCAATATAAAAATTCTTTTTATTTAGCATGTGTGGAAATTATACTTTATCATAACTTTTGTAAATCGTGTTTTTAATCATTATCAGTTAATCCTGCGCCTGCGCCTTTCTTTTTTAAACTTTCAGTTTCTTCAACAAAAGTTTCCTCTGAAAGCCTGTAAAGCTCTTTCCATTCTTTAGTAGAAAATGAATTATTATTTTCTAAAAATTCTATGGAAATTTCTTTTGCTTTAGAAATAGTTTTATCATTATTAATATTATTGGATAAAATGGTTTTATCAAAATTAAGTAAAAAATTATTTTTTTCATATTTTACTGATATTTTCTTTCCTACTATATCTGAAGATCTGCTCAAAAAAGGTAACAACAATAAAGGGTAACTAACATTAAAAAATTTAATCAATTTTAAACTTTCCAGCTTCTTGCAATTATCTAAAAATGCTGTGCCACAATAGATTGGACAAAATTCTTTAGATTGTGGTTTATTTTTTTTCTCTATCTTTTTAAGTTTTTCTGATGGGATTTTTTTTATTTTTTTAAGATATAAATTTAAATTTTTTACCCCTGGCAAACCAAACATTTCTAAATTTCTCATGTTTTTACCTACCTCTTCAGCAACTCCCCAAGAAAATCCTGCTGCTTTAGATGCACGTTTTGATGTTGTGTCAATTTCGCTAAAAGACTGCATAATTAATTTAGTGAGTTATAAACCCAATTGTCATTTGAAGATTTCATTTCGTGAGGAAGAGGTGCTCCTTGATACATGTTAATTCTAAGCCACTTATCTGATCTTGGATCAAACTTTACTGCTCCAAAAAAAGAAAGTTTTAAACGAAGCATATCTATGGGTACTAATGAAGCATCAATAGTATTGTCTTGAATTTCAGAGTATGGAAATTTTTCAACAATAAAAACTCTTCTAACTACATGTCTTAGATCGTCATTGTTCAATAAAAAATTTGCAACAGTTTCTTTTTGATTGTTCTTAGTTAATTTTTCATAAAGTTTTTTTATATCTCTAGCTATAGCTAGCGGTTGTTCTAGTTCAGCCCCATGTTCTTCATACCTATTGGCTACTCTGGGTTCTTCTTTGTTTTTTGATATAAACCAAAAATTACTTGTACTATTTTTGTCTTGAAAATCAATTTCAATAATTGATTTATAATTTTTTTCAATAATTTTTTTAAGATCAAAAACTTTTCTATCTGCTGGTATATTAAAATATTTTTCTTCTTCAGAGCTCATATTATTTATTAAAGGATCAATGATTGAATCGTAAGGCTCCATCATCATGGACACAATATACTCCACACATTCTTCTTGAAGATTTTTTTCAGCCCAGAGATAAATAAGATTCCATAAATAATAATTTTTTTTGAGATTTAAATTTTCTAAATGTTCAAAAAATTTTGTTAAATCTGTTTTTAAAGAATCAATTTTATTAATTTGATATTGGCTATTAGTTAGCCATGTATCAATATTCTTTTTTGACTTATCAAGGCAATTCTTAAAAATATTAAAATCATTTTCATTAACATTTTTAATTGATCTAATTTCTTTTAAAGCTTTTTCTCTACAATAAATCCAATTATGCAGAAGAGTTGGGTGATTTACTATAAAAGGAGCCATACCAAGACCTGTTGAATTCCCAATTCCCAAATTTCTTGCAATGCTTTCATCCAACATCACGGCTTTTTTTGAATTCTTACATTTTGAAATATGATTAACTTGGTCAAAAGTAAATTGTCGAACAAGATAAACTAACATCATTTCTAGTCTAAAAGGTCCATAAATTTCTTTTCTATCTTTAATTCTAAAACGATCAGCAAGACCAAATTTTCCTGATCCATAAACTGCTGTGGTTCGATATAAATAACCAACTTTTTTTAATAGCTCTTTATCTGGTTGTTTTCCTTCGCTTAATGAATTCACTACGTGGTCAAATGCTCTTACAGATTTATTTGCTCTTGATAAAGTAAGTTCTTTATAAGTTACCCTTCCTACTTCTTGTTTAGGTACATTTTTTCTTAAACGATTTATATCTTTCTTCGAGGGTGTTCCATCATGTAAAACAAAAGCTGAGTCCCATTTCGTGGCTATAACTCTATCTGATCTTTCTTCTGGTTTTATATGTTGGGCAAAACATACTAACGAATAATTTCTTCCTTTTTTTTCAAAAGAATAAACTGCTGTACCATAACCATCTTTATTAAGATCAAATAAATTTCTTTTATAATTCCAGCTTTTAAATTCTCTAATGAAACTTCTAAGGAATGATAATTTTGATTGATGGAATGAGCCTAATCTAGATAGCTTCATCACCATTGATGGTTCCCTTAATTGTATATGTGGTTTATTCAATTATTTATCCCTCGGTAAAAATTATACCAATTATTTCCTAGTATGTCATTTACCTCGGTTTCTTGAAATCCAACTTTTTTTAAACCTTGTTCTAGATTTTTAAATCCGCGAGCATCTTCAAACCACTTTGGTTGTTCAGGAAAATTTGGATTCTTAGAACTGCCTTCTCCGTAATCTTTTGTTTTTGTCCAAGTTCCATTTCTCATCCATTCAACGACTGAATTGGGGTGTCCTATACAAAGATCTGATCCTATTCCAACTTGCTTAACACCCATAAGTTCAGCTGTTTTAGCAGCCATTTCACAAAAACTTTCAAGAGTGCATTTTGAAGTATCTTTTAAATGATGTGGATATAAAGAAAGACCTAGCATTCCTTTAGAATCTGCTAGAGCTTTTAATAGTTCATTAGATTTATTTCTCTTAGCTTCAAACCAGAATGATGGATTGGCATGCGTAATCGCAATTGGTTTTGAAGAAAGTTCTATCGCATCAAATGTAGACTTTTCGGCTGAATGAGACATATCTATGACTAGTCCTAACCTATTCATTTCTTTAATCGCTTCTTTACCCATCCGTGTAACACCACTATCATTTTTTTCATAGCATCCTGTGGCTAATAAAGATTGATTATTATAAGTAAGTTGCATAAATCTTGCTCCTAAAGCGTAAACCTTTTCAACTAAGCCAATATCATCTTCGATTGGTGAGCAATTTTGAAAACCGAAAAATATTGCTGTTTTCTTTTCTTGATAAGCTTTTTCAATGTCTTTAAAAGTTTTTCCGTGAAAAATTAAATTTTTGTAATCTTGAAAGTACTTGTTCCATACCTCAATATTTTTTTGGACTTCGTTGAAATCTTCGTGATAAGCAATGGTAACATGAACAGCATCTAATTTTGCCTCATTATTAATCTGAAATATTTCTTTAGACCAATTACAATATTGCAAATTATCTATTCGATAATTATTCATTTTTATGAGTTAATGTATTTTATTTCTTTTGTCCACGGTGTTTTTGAATTCTACGACCGTATTCTTGAGTAATTCTATCAAATATTATCGCTAAAGCTACTATGGCCAAACCATTCAACAATCCTAGAGCTAAGTATTGATTTGAGATTGCTCTTAAAATAGGAACACCTAGACCTTTAACACCTATCATGGATGCAATTACTACCATTGCTAGTGCCATCATTATAGTTTGGTTTACTCCTGCAAAAATTGTTGGGAGTGATAATGGTATTTGAACAGTTGTTAATTTTTGGAATGGAGTTGCTCCATAGGAATCACATGCCTCCAGTGTTTCTTTATCAACTTCCCTTATGCCTAAATTTGTTAATCTAATGACAGGAGGAACTGCATAAATACAAACTGCAATTAAACCCGGCACTTTACCTATGCCTAGAAGCATTAAAATTGGAACTAAATAAACAAAACTAGGAATGGTCTGCATCATATCCAGAACTGGAAGAATAGCTTTTTCAGCTCTTGCAGACTTTGACATAACAACACCGATTGGAATGCCTACAGCTATACATATAATAGTACACACAGTGATAATAGCAACCGTAGCCATGCAGTCATTCCACATACCAAAGTATCCAATAAGCATAAATGCTATTGCGCTTCCAAGGACCAACTTCCAACTTCTAGAACCAAACCAAGCTAAAATACATATAACTAATATTATTATTGGCCACGGTGTTGTTAATAATAATTTTTCTAACCATATTAAAAAAAATAATAATGGATCAAAAAAACTTTCTATAGCATCACCATATTTTCTAGAAAATAATCTAAAACTTAAATCAATTCCTTTTTTAAGTTCCATCAGAGGAACTCGTTCCATAACAGGAAATTTAGTAAAGAATTCCATTTTATTTTATTAAACTAATAACGAGCCTATTTAGTTAATAGGCTCGTTAAAATAATTTAGATTTTAAAGACCAATACCAGCTTTGATTTGTTTAGCAACTTTTGAAGATACCCATTTTTTCCAAACATCTTCGTGTCTAATCAAAAATTCAATTGCTGCATCTGCACCTCCGGCTTGATTGTCAGCCATATAAACTAGCATTCCATTCATTACAGGACCTGGGTAAGTACGTTTTTTAATGTACTTAACTATTTGTTTTCCGCCCTGTTTTGCAAACTTAGATGTAATGATAGTATTTACTTCTGACTTAATCCAAGCAGATGGTTTTGGACTTGCACATTCTTGTTCAGGCTTAACTATACAGCCATTCCAATTTTCATCGCCTGCATAATCCACACCCCATTCAAGTGGTATTAAACTATATTTTCCAACTATTGAAGTTGGGTTCCAGTAGTATCCTAACCAAGGATCTCCTGACTCAGCAGCTTTAGCTATTGAACCATCCAAACCTGCTGCAGAACCTGGGTCAACTAATACCCAACCTTTTTTTTCCATTTCGAAAGCTTTGAAAAGATTTGCATTAGCTAATTGACATCCCCAACCCGCAGGACAACCTAAAAAAGCTCCTTTTGAAGGATCTTCTTTATAAGGAAACCACTCTGGATGTTCTAAAATTTCCATTGCAGTCATACCTTTTATTTCTGGAATTTTTTCAATAGTTCCTGGAGTTATCCACCAGCCTTCACCAAGACCAGTGATTGGTGCTTTATTAGCTATAACTAAACGACCTTCAGCAACTGCTTTATTTAAAGGTTCGTAAACAGCATTAGCCCATTGTTCAGGGTTCATATCTGGAGCACCTTTTTCATCCATTGAAGCAAATGTTGGCATCGTTGCGCCTGGTATAAGTTCAACTTCACAACCATAGCCTTTTTCTAATATAACTTTATCAACTTCTGCCATCAGTTCTGCTGATGCCCAGTTTTGACTAGCTATAACAACTTTTCCACACTCTGCATTAGCTATTCCACCAAACGAAGTGAAACCTAAAGCAATCACTGCAGAAAGTATTATTTTTTTAAATGTATTCATTAACCTCCCTTAAATTAATTTTTATATAGTGATTGAAACATAAATAAGAAATAAATGTAACCGTAAAAAACAACTCATGATTGAAAAAACTATAATTTCATGTGAAATTTTAATAAAAATATTACTTTTTAACCTTTAGTTTATATTCAAATAAAATTTAAAAGTTATTTTTTTTTCAAATAAGCTTGTGCTGCTGCTAAACGTGCTACTGGAACTCTGTAAGGAGAACAAGATACATAATTCAGTTTAGCTTTTTCACAAAATTCGATACTTGACGGATCGCCACCGTGTTCGCCACAAATACCTAGTTTAAGTGATTTTTTTCGCATTCTTCCTCGTTCTGTAGCTATTTTAATTAATTCACCTACTCCTCTTTCATCAATACTTACAAATGGATCTTCATAAAAAATATTATTTTCTACATAATCATTCAAAAATTTTCCAGAATCATCTCTGCTTATTCCAAAAGTAGTTTGCGTCAAGTCGTTAGTTCCAAAACTAAAAAAATCAGCATACTTTGCGATATCGTTAGCTCTTAATGCTGCTCTTGGAAGCTCAATCATAGTACCTACATAATACTTTATTTTTATTGAATGAATTTTTTGAATTGCTTTAGCAGTTTTTTCAACCAAATTTCTAAGTATTTTAATCTCAGATGCTGTAGAAACAAGGGGGATCATTATTTCTGGTATAACCAGCTTTATTTTTTTCTTTTTACATTCAGCTAACGCTTCGAATATAGCTTGACATTGCATTTGGTAAATTTCTGGGAAAGAAATACCTAGCCTGCATCCTCTGTGTCCTAACATTGGATTCTGCTCATGAAGTTCTATAATTCTAGATTTTATGTCGTTAGTTGTAATGTTTAATTCTTTAGCTATATCTCCAATATCTTTTTCAGTTTTAGGTAAAAATTCATGTAAAGGAGGATCTAAAAGTCTAACCGTTACTGGCAAGCCGTTCATAATTTTAAATATTTCAAAAAAATCACTTTTTTGATAAGGAAGTAATTTCGCTAATGCTTCTTGTCTATCTTCCGTTGTTTTTGAAAGAATCATTTGGCGCACTGAAATAATTCTTTTTTCATTAAAAAACATATGTTCGGTCCTACATAAACCAATGCCTTCTGCTCCAAAATCTCTTGCAATTTTAGTATCCGCGGGTGTTTCTGAATTTGTTCTTACTTTAAGTTTTCTAAATTGGTCAGCCCAAATCATCAATTTAGAAAAATCACCAGAAATTTCGGGTTTTACTGTAGGAACTTCTCCAAGCATAACCTTTCCGCTCCCCCCATCTATGGTAATTACATCCCCTTCTTTGACTATATATTCGTTGGATTTAAAAAGTTTATTTTCATAATCAACTTTAATTTCATTTGAACCTGAAACACATGGTTTTCCCATACCTCTAGCTACTACAGCGGCATGGCTGGTCATTCCACCTCTTGCTGTAAGTATTCCTTTAGCGGCGTGCATTCCATTAATATCTTCTGGTGACGTTTCGACTCTTACAAGAATAGTATCTTGTTTTTGTTCTTTTAAACTTTCTGCTTCATCTGCTGAAAAAGTAACCTTCCCACTAGCAGCTCCTGGAGACGCTGGTAATCCAGATGCTATTATTTTTTTTTCAGATTTTTCATCTAAAGTTGGATGTAATAAAGTATCGAGGGTATTTGGATCAACTCTTAAGATAGCATCTCTATTTAGGATTAATTTCTCTTTAACCATATCTACAGCAATTTTGATTGCTGCTCTAGCTGTTCTTTTTCCTGATCTAGTTTGCAACATCCACAGTTTATTATTTTCGACTGTAAATTCAATGTCTTGCATATCTTTATATCTATTTTCTAATTGCTTAAAAATTTTTTTTAACTGTTGAAAAATTTTTGGCATGGATTTTTCCATGGAAAGTAAATTTTTTGGTGTTCTGGTACCAGCAACTACATCTTCACCTTGTGCATTGATCAAATATTCTCCGAACAATTCTTTTTTTCCGGTAGATGGATTTCTTGTAAAAGCAACTCCTGTAGCACAATCATTACCCATATTGCCAAATACCATTGCTTGGACATTAACAGCTGTACCCCAATGATCTGGAATACTATTTATTTTTCTATAAGTTTTTGCTCTTTTGCTATTCCAGGATAAAAAAACAGCGCTAATTGCTTGTGATAACTGTTCATCTACATCTTGAGGAAAATTCTTTTTAGTTTTTTCTTTTACTATTTCTTTAAAATTTTTTATTAAGCCATCCCAATCATCTTCTTCGAGCTCGGTATCTTGTATTACACCTTTAGTTAACTTATAGTTTTCAATTAGTTCTTCAAAAAAGTGAGACTCTATTCCAAGCACGACGCTGCCATACATTTGGATAAGTCTTCTATAGCTATCTTTTGCAAATCTTCCGTTTGATGTTTTATTTTTCAGTGCAATTACAGTTTCATCATTTAGACCTATATTTAAAATTGTATCCATCATACCAGGCATTGATACTCTTGAACCAGATCTAACCGAAACTAATAAAGGGTTTGACAAATCACCAAATTTTTTTTTTGTTATTTTTTCAATTATTATCAACTCTTTTTTAGTTTGTTGGATAATTTTTTTTGGTATTTTTTTATTATTTTTATAAAAATAATCACAAGCTTTGGTGGATATTGTAAAGCCAGGTGGAACTGGCAATTTTAATCTAGCCATTTCTGCTAGATTAGCTCCTTTACCGCCAAGAATATCCTTCGAATTAAGACGAATTTGAGAACCTTGATTATTAAATCTGAAAATTAATTTTTTCAACTAAGCACCCTCTACTTTTGAAAAATCTATAAAATTATTGTAAGTCTTGCAAAACATTTGTAATAATTCTAAGCGATTTTTTTTTATATCTAAATTTTCATCATTTACAATTACATTGTCAAAAAAGCTATCTGTAGTCGCTTTTGCTCCCGCTAGCATTCTTAACGTTTCATCATAACTCTCATCTTTTTTCGTATTTGAAAAATATTGACGTATCTCATTTATTTTATCATACAGATTTTTTTCTTCATCTTTTTTAAATAAAAAAGATTCAGGTTGACCTAAAACTTCTTTATTTTTAGTTTTTATTTCTTGCTCAATAATATTTGAAGCTCTTTTGTATGCCCCAATAATATTTTTACATATATCTTTAGAAATATTTTTATTAATTACTAAACATTTTTTATAAAGTACTAAGAAATCATGGCCTGTATGTGACACATCAACGGCTTCGATAATATCATTTCTTATTTTTTTATCTTTTAAAATATTTTTGAATCTCTCTCTTAAAAAAATAAGTACTTCTTTAGTAACTGAATTATTTGTAAATTTTACATTTTGTTCTCCATATATAACTATCGAGTAATTAATTAAATCTTTTAGCTGAACACTTAATTTATTTTCTATTATTATTCTTAATAACCCAATAGCATTTCTTCTTAATGCAAAAGGATCTTTGGAACTTGTTGGTTTTTCATTTATTCCAAAAAAACCTACCAACATATCAATTTTATCAATTAGAGAAACGGCAACACTAATAGGTTTTTTTGGAACATCGCTATTAATACCAACTGGTAAATAATGATCACTAATAGCCATAGAAATTTCATCTTCAAATCCTTGCTCTATTGCAAAATATTTTCCCATTACGCCCTGCAATTCTGGAAACTCTCCTACTAAATCAGAAACTAAATCAGCTTTACAAATTGATGATGCTATTTCGGTTTTTTCTTTGCTTAAATTTAGTTGTTCAGAAATTAAGCCTGCGAGTTTTCTTAATCTTTGCGTCCTGTCATAAAATGTTCCCAATTGATTAAAAAAGGACAAATATTTTAATTTACTTACTTGTTTTACAAGACTTTGATTTTTATTCTTATCCCAAAAAAATTTAGCGTCCGATAATCTTGCTTCAATAACTCTTTGGTTTCCCGTTTTAATATAACCTTTTTTATCTACTAAATTAGCCACTATTAAAAATAAATTTGTCAATTTTCCATTAGCTTCAAACAGAGGAAAATATTTTTGATGTTGTTGCATAGTAACAATCAAAATTTCTTGCGGAATCTTTAGATAGATTGGATCAAATTTACCTAAAATAATATTAGGTTTTTCTACTAAATTGACAACTTCTTCAATTAACTTTTCGTTAAAAGAATTTTTTAATTTTCTTTTATTACAAATGCTTTGCATTCTTTTTATCATTAAACTTTTTCTTTTATCTTGATCTAAAATAATATTTTCAGAATTAAGAATGCTTAAGTAAGATTTAAAATTGTTTACTTTTTTTATTTTTTCCTTGTTGGTTCCATCTATTGATATTAAATCACCACTTTGAATATGGAAAAATTTAAAACTAATTACTTTTTTATTAAATATTGCTATTATGGATTTTAATGGTCTACCCCAACTCAAATTATAAATAGACCATCTCATTGATTTTTTCCACGAGTAGTTTAGCAAAGTTTCGGGTATAATCGACTGCAGTTCTGTTAGAATATCTATTACTTTTGGTTTAGTCTCAGCAAAATAAAATTCTCCATTTTCAATTTTTTTTTTATATATATTTTGCTTATCTAAATTATTTGATTTAATAAAACCTTCAAGTGCTGACTGGGGTGCATTAATTTTTGGTCCTTTTATAACTTTTTTTTTCTGTTCTATCTTCTCAGGAATGCCATCTATAAAAAAAACAAGTCTTTTTGGAGTTGAAAAAGATTTGCTTGATTTAAAATTAATTTCTTTTTTTTTTAATTTTTCATCAATTATTTTTTTTATTTTTTCTCTTGCATCAACCTGAAGTCTTGCCGGAATTTCTTCACTAAATAATTCTATAAATAATTCTGCCATTATTTATTTTTGACTTTCTAACCAACCTTGCCCGGAACCTTTGGCTAATTCTCTTATCCTGGAAATATACTCGGTTCTTTGTGCTACTCCTATAACTCCTCGAGCGTCTAAAAGGTTAAAAATATGACTAGCTTTTAAGCACTGATCATATGCTGGTAAAGGAAGTTTTTTTTCTAACAAAGATTTGCACTCGGATTCTGCGATTTCGAAATTTTTTAATAAGTATTCTGTATTAGCAAACTCAAAGTTATAAGCTGAATATTCTTTCTCAGCTTGATGAAAAACATCCTTGTATTTTACTCCATCATCATTCCAAATAAGTTCAAATACATTATTTTTAGCTTGAGTAAACATACATATTCTTTCCAATCCATATGTTAACTCGACTGAAACAGGTTTACATTCAATTCCTGCCATTTGTTGAAAATATGTGAATTGAGTAATTTCCATTCCATCACACCATACCTCCCAGCCTCGACCTGCAGCTCCAAGTGTTGGGCTTTCCCAATCGTCCTCGACAAGTCTTATGTCATGTTCTTTATGATTTATTCCTATTTTTGATAAACTGTTTAAAAAAACTTTTTTAATGTCATCTGGAGAAGGTTTAATTATAACTTGAAATTGGTAGTAATGTTGTAAGCGATTAGGATTTTTTCCATATCTTCCATCTGCAGGTCTTCTTGATGGTTGAACATATGCTGCTTTCCAGGGTTTTGGTCCTAGAGAACGTAATGTTGTAGCTGGATGAAAAGTTCCGGCTCCTACTTCTATATCATAAGGTTGTAATATCACACACCCATAATCTCCCCAAAATTTTTGTAAATTTAATATTGTTTCTTGAAAATTTACGGGAGTAGGTTTTCCTTTTTTTTTGCTTAATTTATTTTTTTTGGGCATTTATAAACCAAATTTTTGCCATTGAGCTCTTTCCTCTAAAACATTTGCAATACTGTCAATTTGATTATCAAGTGATGCTGATAACTTTTTAGCTATAAAGCTCTTTGGTTTTTCAAGTTTTTTAATTACAACATCTTCGCCAAATTTTTCTCTTAAAATTTGCTCAGCATTACCAATTCCATCTATTAACCCTAATTTTAAAGAAGCAGAACCTGACCAAAACTCTCCTGTAAAAGTATTATTTTTTTCAGTATCTAAGAGTTTTGAGCCTCTACTAGATTTAACAACATTTATAAAATCTGAGTGTAGCTCTAATTGTATTTTTTTTAATCTTTGAATATCCTCTTCTTTTTCCTCTTTAAAAGGATCTAGAGTACTCTTGTTTTTACCTGCAGTATAAACTCTTCTTTCTACACCAATTTTTTTAATAGCATCCTGAAATCCAAAAGACGCAGAAATAACTCCTATTGAACCTACAATTGAACTTGAATTCGCATAAATTTCGTCTCCTGCACAAGCTATAAGATATCCTCCTGATGCAGCCACATCTTCAGCAAATACTAAAACTTTCTTTTTATTTTTTTTTGCTTGTTTTTTTATATAACTATAAATTAAATGTGATTGGACTGGGGATCCACCTGGGGAGTTTATTGATACTGCTATTGCTAAAGCTTTTTTAATAGAAAAGGCTTTATCAATAATTTCTTGTTGACCAGCAAAGTTTATGCCCTGCTTAAATCTTCCTACGGATCCAATAATCCCAGATAATCTAATATGAGGAACTATTTTTTTCTTTTTAAAAATTTTAAAAATTGAAAACATTTGATGATATATATTCTAATTATCATAGTTTTTAGATCCTTTGAAAGTTTAAGTAAAGTTTTAAAGCTACCTTAGGTTGTAATTTTTTAGGTGCGTCACTAGTGATCTAAAAGAGTTTTTTTTAATACGAAAATAAAAGCTATAATTATTTACATGGGATTAGTAATACCTTTAAAAAAAGAAATAGATAATTCTTATAATGAGCTAAAAAATCTTGTTGGAAATAGGTTAGACAATGTAAACCAACAAATAAAGTATAGCCTAGCAAGTGAAATAAATCTTATACATAAAATGACAAGTTACCACTTAAAAGCTGGTGGAAAAAGAATCAGACCCTTGTTGACATTAGCTTCAGCAAAACTATGTGGTTATAGAGAAGGAAATAGAGATGTAAATTTAGCTGCCTGCGTTGAACTAATTCATAATGCTACCCTGTTGCATGATGATGTAATTGATAATAGTGAAATTCGTCGAGGTAATAAAACTTCAAATACTATTTGGGGCAATCAATCTTCAATATTAGTTGGAGATTACTTATTCAGTCGCTGTTTTGAAATGATGGTAGCGGATGGTTCTATAGAAATATTAAAATTATTATCTTCAACTTCTTCAAGAATAGCCCAAGGTGAAGTTTTGCAATTAGAGTATAAAGGAGAAATAGATATACTAGAAGAAACTTACTTTGATATTATAAATTCAAAAACTGCTGCATTGTTTGCGGCAGCCACAAAAGTAGGAGCCTGCATAAGTGATAGGAGTAAAAAAGAAAAGAAAGCTTTAGAATCATATGGAAGAAATCTTGGTCTTGCATTTCAAATTGCGGATGATGCTTTAGATTATTATTCCACTAAAACTATATTTGGTAAAGAAATTGGTAAAGATTTTTTTGAGGGAAAAGTAACTTTACCTATAATATTTTTGTGTCAAAAAGTTAATAAAAACGAAAAATTATATTTAGAAAAAATTTTTAAAAAAAAAACCCGTACAAAACTAGATTTTAATGAAATACAAAACTTAATTAAAAAATATAATTCTATAAGTTCTTGTTTCAAACGAGCAGAACATTTTGTTAATATTTCCTACAATGCCTTAAATATTTTCACTCCTTCAGTGGAAAAAACAATTTTACAAAATTTGACTTCTTATAGTTTAGAAAGATCTTTTTAAGGGTATAAAATTTCTTTTTTCCAAGTATTTGAAACTTTTTTATATCTAAGTCTTTCATGAATTCTGTATTGATCTCCCAACCAAAATTCAATTAAAGATGGATTCAGACACCATCCAGACCAATGTTGAGGTCTTGGGACATTTTTTTCATTTTTATATTTTTTTTTAAATTCTTCAATTTTTTTTAATAGTTCTGCTTTTTCTTTCATAACTCTTGATTGGTCTGATGCCCACGCACCAATTTTACTTTCATAGGGCCTGCTACCAAAATAATCATCAGCTTCTTCATCACTTACCTGATTTATACTTCCAAAAATTCTTATTTGTCTTTGAAGGCTTTTCCAATGAAAGCACATTTCTGCTTTTGGATTTTTTTTAAGATCGTTACTTTTTGGACTATTTAAATTTGTGTAAAAAACAAATCCTTTTTTACTCAATCCTTTTAAAAGAACCATTCTTACGCTTGGTTCATTTTTACTGTTTGATGTAGCCAAAGATAGTGCGTTTGGATCGTTTATCTCCTTTTTTGTGGCTTCAGCCAGCCATATTGTAAATAACGCCAATGGATCTTCTAAGTCCTTAAAACAAGAGTCCAGTCCTAATGAGTTTTTTTGATTCATAAAATAGTCAAAATATTCTATATAATATAATCTAATGTCATTTAATACTTTTGGAAAGATATTTCGTTTTAGCACATGGGGAGAATCTCATGGTGTTGCCATAGGATGTGTAGTGGACGGTTGTCCACCCAATATACCTATATCCGAAAAAGAAATTCAGGCAGATATGAATCGTAGACGCCCTGGAAAATCCAAGTTCACTTCACAAAGAAAGGAATCGGATAAGGTAGAAATATTATCAGGTATTTTTCAAGGTAAAACTACCGGTACACCAATTTCTATGATTATTTATAATAAAGATTCACGATCGAGAGATTACGAAACCATAAAAGATAAATTTAGACCAGGCCATGCTGATTACACTTATTTTCTAAAATATGGAATAAGAGATTACCGTGGTGGAGGTAGACAATCTGCCAGGGAAACAGCATCTAGGGTAGCGGCAGGTGCAATCGCTAGAATTGTTTTAAATAAAATAATTGGAAAAAAATTTAAAATTACTGGAGCTGTTATACAACTAGGCGTTCTTGGTTGTAATAAAAAGAATTGGAATGAAAAAGAAATAAGAAAAAATCCATTTTTTTGTCCTGATAAAAAATCAATTAAATTATGGGAAAAATATTTGCTTGCAGTAAGAAAAGCTGGTTCATCTTGTGGAGCCATAATTGAACTAAGGGCAACTGGAGTGCCAGTAGGTTTAGGAGCTCCTATTTACTCTAAATTAGATGCTGATATCGCAAGTGCATTGATGAGTATAAATGCTGTTAAAGGTGTAAATATAGGAGCCGGAATGAATTCTGCTTTTTTAAGCGGAGAAGATAATTCTGATGAAATAAGAAATATTTCGCGTAAAGTAAAATTTAAATCTAACAATGCAGGAGGTATATTAGGCGGTATATCTTCTGGTCAGGATATTATTGCATCATTTTCAGTAAAACCCACCTCATCAATTTTAAGTTCTAGACAAACTATAAATAAAAAAGGCAAAAATACGAAAATTTCTGTAAGAGGCAGACATGATCCTTGCGTTGGAATTAGAGCAGTACCAATCGGTGAAGCGATGCTATCCTGCGTTTTATTAGATCATTACCTTATGCACAAAGCACAATGTGGTTAAGAAAGTTTTTTTATTGTATTTTTTGCTACAATAACATTAGATTTTAAAACATCTTCAACTTTTTCAACAATGCTATCGCAATCTAATCCAGCTTTTTTATACATTTCTTCTGGTGTATCTTGATCCAAAAATTTATCTGGTAAAATCATAGTTCTCATTTTTAAACCTTTATCAAAAACTCCTCTTTCAGAAAGGATTTGCATAACATGAGAACCAAATCCTCCTATTGATCCTTCTTCGATTGTAATTAATGCTTCATGATTAATACTTAAATCCATAATTAACTTTTCATCAATAGGTTTAGCAAATCTTGCATCAGCAACTGTTACGGAAATTCCTTTAGCTTCTAATTTTTTTGAAGCTTTTAAGCACTCTTGTAATCTTGCTCCAAAGTTAAGTATTGCAATTTTTCTGCCTTCTTTAATAATTCTTCCTTTTCCAATTTCTAATACTTCTTCAATATTGGGTAATTCTATTCCAATGCCGTGTCCCCTAGGATATCTGAATGCAGAAGGTCGGTCATTTATACTTACCGCAGTATTTACCATTCTTACTAATTCGGCTTCATCACTCGCTGCCATAACAACAAAATTTGGTAAAGTAGCTAGGTAAGTAATATCAAAAGATCCTGCATGTGTAGGTCCGTCTGCCCCAACTAGACCTGCTCTGTCTATTGCAAATCTTACTGGAAGTTTTTGTATAGCAACATCATGCACAACTTGGTCATAAGCTCTTTGTAGAAACGTGGAATAAATTGCAGCAAAAGGTTTATATCCTTCGGTCGCTAAACCCGCTGAAAATGTCACAGCGTGTTGTTCTGCTATTCCTACATCAAACATTCTGTCTGGAAATTTTTTTCCAAAAATATCCATACCGGTGCCTGATGGCATAGCTCCAGTAATTCCTATAATTTTTGTATCATTCTCCGCATGTTTAACTAAAGTGTCGGCAAATACTTTGGTATATGATGGAATATTAGACTTCGATTTAGATTGTTCTCCTGTTACTACATTAAATTTACTAACTCCATGATATTTGTCTCTAGAGTCTTCAGCTGGTTTATATCCTTTTCCTTTTTTTGTAACCGCATGAATTAAAATAGGTCCATCGTATTTTGAGTTTTTAGCATTATTTAAAATAGGAATTAAACTATCTAAATCGTGACCATTTATTGGTCCAATATAATAAAAACCTAATTCATTAAAAAGCGTACCACCTGATACTATATCTCTAATGAACTCTTCAGCTTTGCCTGCTTTGTCTTTAAATTTTTTTGAAAATGCAGATGTAATATATTTCACTGTTTTTCTAAAACCAAAATAAGTCTTTCCAGATAATAATCTAGCCAAATAAGAGCTCATAGCTCCGACAGGTCTTGCTATTGACATATCATTATCATTAAGTATTACAATTAATTTTGATTTCATTGCGCCTGCATTATTCATTGCTTCGTAAGCCATGCCAGCACTCATCGCACCATCTCCAATTACTGCAACAACATGGTTAGAATTATTTGATAGACTTTTTGCAACAGCCATTCCTAATGTAGAAGAAATTGAAGTTGAACTATGTGCGGCGCCAAATGGATCATATTCACTTTCTGATCTCTTAGTAAAACCAGAAAGGCCATCACCTTTTCTTAGCGTTCTGATTTTATCTTTTCTCCCTGTTATAATTTTATGAGGATATGCTTGGTGACCAACGTCCCAGACCAATTTATCTTTTGGTGTATCGAAGACATAATGTAGCGCAACGGTTAATTCAACCACACCTAAACCAGCACCAAGATGTCCTCCTGTTGTTGAAACAACATCAATTAATTCTTCTCTAAGTTCTTTCGATAACTGTTTAAGGTCCTGCCTTTTCAATTTCCTTAAATCGCTCGGGTATTTTATTTTCTCTAATAATTTTTTTTTAATCATCTAAAATTTTCTATCCAATATAAATTCTACTGATTGTAATAAATCATCAGATTTAATACCATAATTTTCGATTTTTTTATTTATTTTATTTTTTAAATTATTCGCAAAAATTAAAGTTTCTTTATAACCGAGCAAATTAATTAATGTTGGTTTGCCTTCATTTTTATAAATTTTACTGGTTTTTCTTACATTTTGACTATCTTCTTTAAAATCAATTAAATCATCAACAATTTGGAATAATAAACCAATATCATGACCAATATCTCTCAATATTTTTCTTTTTTTTAAATTTTGTTCCTTAATAATTCCAACTGCTTCACAACAAAAAGCAAATAATTTTCCTGTTTTTTTGTTTTGTATATCAATAATTTTTTTTTTCGATATTCCTCTGTTTTCTAAAGTAAGATCAAGATATTGCCCTCCTGCAAGTCCTAAAAAACCTGAATAAGTTGCCAAAGATGTTATTAGTTCATTTTTTACTTTTGAAGAAAGTTTCAAATTTTTACTTGATAAAATTTCAAATGCTAAGGTTAACAATGAATTACCTGCTAGGATTGCTGTAAATTCATTAAATTTTTTATGAGTAGATAATTTACCTCTTCTCATGTCGTCATTATCCATTGCTGGCAAATCATCGTGTATTAATGAATAAGAATGTATACACTCTACAGCCGCCCCTATTATTATTAGTTTTTTATAATTTATGTTAAAAATTTTTCCAGTATTAACTATAATTGCAGGTCTAAATCTTTTTCCGCCTGAAAAAACACTATACTCCATGGATTTAATTAAATTTGAATATTTTTTTTTCTTCAAAAAGATTTTTCTCAAATAATTATTTGTGTCATCAGCAATACGATTAAGTTTCTTTGAAAAATTTTGCATTAAATAATTGTCAGTTTTGGGATTACAATTCTTTCTTATTATCAAAATTGGAGCTTTTAATTTCTTTAGCTTTTTTTTTAAATTCTTCTTGAATATGGTAATTTAATTCCATCATTCTATTATACTTATCCATTGATTCCTCAAGATTTGTTTCATTATTTTCTAGATTTGTAATGATTTCTTTGATTTCATTTTGGGCTTCTTTTATTGATTTTGCTCTTATATCTGCTGGAATATTTTTTAATTTCATAATATATCCGTATACTAATTAATTTATGAAAAATATCTATTTAAATATATATAAACCTAATCTTATTAACTTAAAAAAAGCAAAAAAAAACATAGAAAATAATAACGTAATTGGTTTACCAACAGAAACTGTTTATGGGTTAGCAGCAAATGCGTACTCTAATAAATCTGTAAAAAAAATTTTTAAATTAAAAAAAAGACCATCGTTTAATCCTCTTATTGTTCATTTTAAAAATCTTAAAGACTTAAAAAAAAATGTCATTTGTAATGATTCTTTTTTAAAACTCTATAGAACTTTTTGCCCCGGTCCAATTACTTTTATACTTGATAAAAACCCAAAATCAAAAATTTCTAAAATAGTCAGTGCTGGAAAAAAAACAATTGCTGTTAGAATTCCCAAACATAAAGTTGCAAGAAATTTACTGAAAATATTAAATGTACCTCTTGCCGCTCCAAGCGCAAACATTTCTTCCAGACTGAGCCCGACTTGTGCAACAGATGTTGTTGAAGAGTTTGGAAGTAAGATTAAATTTATACTCGATGGAGGTCAGTGTAAAATAGGATTAGAGTCAACAATAATTGATTTAACTGGCAGACCAAGTATTTTAAGACAAGGCAGTATAACTGCGGAACATATTTACAAAATTTTAAAAAGAAAAATTATCATAAAGAAAAAAATAAAAATTATTAAAAGCCCAGGCCAGTTAAAATTACATTACTCTCCCGGAATACCAGTTTTGATGAATAAAACATTCCCCAAAAAAGATGGAGCATTCATTACCATAGGAAAAAAATTTAAAGATAAAAAAAATAATTTTAATTTAAGCAAAAATAATAATTTAAAGGAAGCTGCTAATAATTTATACAAAATAATGAGAGAAATAGGCAAAAAAAATTATAAATCAATTGCTGTTTGCAAAATACCAAATTTTGGAATAGGACGTGCAATTAATGATAGATTAAGAAAAGCATCAAATAGATTAAAATGATAGAAATTAATGATATAAGCAAAAAGTATAAAAGCACTCTGGCTGTTAAAAATATAAGTTTTAAAATTAAAAAAAATACAATAGTTGGACTTCTTGGACCGAATGGCTGCGGTAAGACAACAACAATAGGTATGTTGTTAGGTTTAATTAAACCCACCTCTGGTTCTGTTTTTATAGATGGTAAAAATATTGAGAAAGAAAACAATAGAACAAAAATATTGGAAAAAGTAAATTTTATTTCCCCATATGTTGAACTTCCAAAAAAACTTACGGTTGAAGAAAATCTTAAAGTTTATGGAAGAATGTATGGCGTAAATAATTTACAAGACAAAATTTTAAATTTAATGGAAGACTTAAATTTATTGGACTTTAAAAAAAGAAAAACTGGTGAACTTTCTTCTGGACAAAAAAATAGAGTTTCCTTGGCTAAAGCATTAATTAATGATCCCGAAATACTTCTTTTAGATGAGCCCACAGCAAGTCTTGACCCGGATGTAGGAGATTATATTAGAACTTATATAGAAAATTTTGCAGCAAAAAAAGGCACAACTATCTTGCTAGCTTCACATAACATGAATGAGGTGGAAAGACTTTGTAATGAAGTAATGATGATGAAAAACGGCAAAATAATTGATAAAGGAACATGCAATGAGTTAATCAAAAAACATGGAAGAAAAAACTTAGAAGAAACTTTTTTAAAAATAGTTAGGGAATAAAATGAAATTTCATAGAATATATGCACTATCTATTCGTCATCTTTATTTGATCAAGAGCTCTTTTCCAAGAATCCTAGATTTAATTTATTGGCCAACAATTCAAATAATTCTTTGGGGTTTTATTTCGCAATTTTTTACTATGTATAGTGATTATTATAATAATACCATTGGGGTAATTTTAAGTTGTGCAATTCTTTATGATTTTTTGTTTAGATCGAGCATAAGCTTCAACATGTTATTTTTAGAGGAAATTTGGAGTAGAAATTTTACTAACTTATTTGTTGCACCATTAAAATTAAGCGAGATTATAACTGCACTAACATCTACCGCTTTACTTAGAACTTTGATTGGGATAATTCCTGCAATAATTTTAATGAATCCATTATTTGGAGTTTCTTTATTACAAATGGGCCCCCCTTTGTTTTTACTTTTTTTAAGTTTGTATCTTTTTGGAACAACATTAGGTTTACTTGTCACGTCTGGACTTTTAAGATTTGGCCCTGCTTTTGAAAATGTAGCATGGTCATCTCTTTTTATTTTGGCTCCATTGGGTTGTGTTTATTATCCTCTATCAATTTTACCAGAGTGGTTACAAATATTAGCTAAAGGTTTACCATTGGTTTATTTATTTGAGGAAGCAAGATCTATTTTAGTAAATAATGTAGTAAATTATAACAACATTATGGCTGCATTAGCATTAAATTTATTTTATTTTGCGGGTGCTATTTTTATTTTCTATTTAGCCTTTTATGGAGCGCGAAAAAAAGGCACTTTAGTTAATATGGGAGAATAATTTTTAATGAAGCTATATGACTGCTGCATGTATTTTGATGAAGATCTTGTTTTAGATTTACGTTTTAATATACTTAAAGATCATGTAGACCAGTTTGTTGTCGCAGAAGCAACAAAGGATCATGCTGGAAAAGATAAAAAATTAAACTTTGACATTAATAATTTTCGTAAATTTAAAGATAAAATTACTTATATTGTTGTAGATGATATGCCAATGAATCTTAAATATTATAAAAAAGATTGGGAAGTTAATCATCTTAGAGATCAACATCAAAGAAATTCTTTATCAAAAGGTTATAAAAACTGCCAAGATAATGATTTAATAATGATCTCCGATATTGATGAAATACCTGATCCTAATAAAATTAGACAATTTGAAATTAAAAATAAATATGCTTGTTTTATACAAAAAAACTTTCAACAAAAAATAAATTTATTAAATATTTCTGATAAAAACTGGATGGGAACAAAAATTATTCAAAAAAAATATCTCAAATCTCCGCAATGGTTAAGAAATATTAAAACATCAAAACCTGCTTTTTGGAAATTTTATAAACCGCGTCAGCCACAATTGATATATGATGGAGGTTGGCATTTTAGTTTTTTAAAAGAACCTAAAAGAATTGCTGAAAAAATCATCGGTTATTCACATCAAGAATACAATTTGCCTGAACTTATAGACGAAAAAAAAATAGAAGAAAGGTTAAAAAATAGAGTAGATATTTTTGAAAGAAATTTTAAATATAAAAAAATTGAATTAGATGAAAGTTTTCCAGATTATATTATAAAAAATAGATTAAAATTTAAATCCTGGATAATTTAAATCAAACTTAAAAACATAATATCTGATAATTATATAGCCTTAATCTTAATAAATCGCAGTTTACTTAGCATATATTTAAACTCGATTTGAATAATGTTAATTGAAATTTCCGGCAAAAGAGTGATACTAACACGATAACAAATTTTTATATTTTATATGTCAAAAGTATTATTAATAAATCCTTCTTATTTTTCCACTTTTGGAGGAACTAAAGTCTCCTTGGTTTCACCAGTTTATCCGACGTTGGGTCTCGCAACAATAGCTGCTACTGCTTTACAGAGAGGGCATAAAGTAGAAATACTTGATCTTTCATGGCGAGCATATGACTATAAACTCATCAGAGATGTAGTGCTTCGATACAAACCCGATATTGTAGGTATTACTGCAACAACTCCATTGATGAATCAATTACGCGATATCAGTGTTATGGTAAAAGACATCTCAAAAAATATTATGGTAGTTGGAGGGGGGCCCCATCCTAGCGCATTACCTGAAGCTACATTAGAAGAATCTATGCTTGATGCTGTGCTTGTTGGTGAAGCTGATTTTACATTTGCTGATATTTGTGATGGCTATCCTTTGTCTGATATTTCAGGAATTTGTTATCGCGATAATGATCAAATTTTTTCTACTCCTCCACGCACACCCATAGCAAATCTTGATGATTTACCTATGCCAGCTTGGCATATTTATAATATTAAAGATTATTATAAAGTATCACGCCTTTATGCAAAAAGATCCCCTTCTATTACAGCTGAATTTTCTCGAGGTTGTGTTTTCAAGTGTGATTATTGTGCCAGCAAAATTACTTTGGCACTAGGTTATAGAAAAAAATCGCCAGAACGATGTGCGGAAGAAGTTAAGCTTATGAGTTCTCTTGGTTATAAAGAATTCTTTTTAACAGACGATATTTTTACATCTGATCAAAAATGGGCAAAAAATGTTTCTGATGCAATTTCTGACTTGAATGCTGATATGATTTGGTCATGTTCAAATGGCGTTCGTGTGGAAAGTGCTGATGATGATCTTTTTAGATCTATGAAAAAAGCAGGTTGTTATCGACTTTCATTTGGTTTTGAATCTGGTAATGACGAAGTATTAAAAGCATTTGGTAAAGGAGGCCGTGCTACAGTTAAACAAGCTGGAAAAGCAGTTAAAATGGCAAGGAAAGCAGGTATAGATGTTTGTGGTTTCTTTATGGTTGGACTTTCAGCAGATACAGAAGATACCATGAAAGAAACTATCGAAATGGCACGCACACTACCTTTAGATATGATGAAATGTAGTATCTGTATAGCCTTTCCAGGTACAAAAATGTTTAATGATTACATTGAAAAAGGACTCATTAGAACATTCAACTGGGATGATTATATGATGTACACTGCCAAAGATTTATTTGCTCATCCAAATTTAAGTTTTGAAGTAATTCAACGTTATATGAACAAATTTTTTAATCGCTGTATGCTTTATAATCCTAGTTTTATAGTACGTCGTCTTATTAGAGGAATTCGTACTGGAGATTTCTTCTGGGATTTATATTACGCATTAAAGTTTTATTTTTTACCGACCACAAGTAATGAAAATCAATCCAATTATTATGCTAAAGAACGTTGGCCAATATACGATTTTAAAAATCGTCCTCCTAAACCAGCTCATTATCAAATTGTCAGAAAATCTAAACCTGCACATTCATCTCAAAAAGAGCAATTTATAAGCTCATCTTAGATGCTTTGATAGTTGTATAATTTATAACAATTAGCTATTTATATTTTTCCAGTTAAATTCTATATTGGATCTACTGCCTCTAGCTTCAACTGGATAGAGCGCTGCGCTTCGGACGCAGAGGTTGGGGGTTCGAATCCCTCGAGGCAGGCCAAAATTATGATTAAACACGAGAAAAATATATTTAATACAATTGTACCATTAAATTGTCATGGATATAGAATTGATAAATTTTTACAATTACAAATAAATGAACTGAGTAGAACCAGACTTCAAGCTTTGATCCAAGGTGGTCAAGTAAAATTGAATAATATTATAATTAAACACCCTTCAAAAAAAATAAAAAAAGAAGACCAGATAAAAGTTAATTTTCCTCAACCAAAAGAAACCACTATTAAACCAAACAAAATCCCTTTGGATATCTTATATGATGACGATGATATAATTGTAATTAATAAATTTCCTGGAGTAGTAGTGCATCCTGGGGCTGGTAATTATGAAAATACTATTGTTAATGGCTTATTATATAAATATCAAAATAACCTTTCAAGCATTGGTGGAAAATTAAGACCTGGCATAGTTCATAGAATTGATAAGGATACTAGCGGTGTAATTGTCGTCGCAAAAAATGATAAATCTCACATAAACTTATCCAAGCAGTTTAGTGATCATACAATAAAAAGAGTATACGAAGCCTTAATTTGGAACACTTTAAAACCACAAAAAGGGAAAATAAGAGAAAAAATATCAAGAAGCATAAAAAATAGGCAGCTCATGAGCGTGAGAAAGGAAAAAGGTAAAATGGCAATAACCAATTACAAAACCTTAAAAATTTTCCAAAATGAAAATTTACCAAAAATTAGTCTTATAGAATGTCAGCTTGAAACTGGAAGGACGCATCAAATAAGAGTTCACATGAATTTTAAAGGAAATCCAATTTTAGGAGATAAATCTTATGGAAAATCAAAAAAAAAATATAAAAAAATTGATAAAAATATAGAAAAAAAAATAAACAATCTTAACAGACAAGCGCTGCATGCAAAAAGCTTGGGTTTCCTTCACCCAAACACAAATAAAGAAGTATTTTTTGAAGCCCAAAGACCTCAAGATTTTGATGAATTAATTAAAAACCTTGATAAAGTTAGCGTTTAGGCACCTTGTATTTGCCTTAATTTAGTAATACATAGTTCATTGCATTTATGACAACAAGAACAAGTAATATGAATTTGCCTTCTATATCTGTAGATGGAGGTTTATCAAATTATCTAACACAGATTAAAAAATTTCCAATTCTTAGACCGGAAGAAGAATACATGTTAGCTAAAAGATGGAAAAAAAGAGGAGATTTAAAATCTGCCCAAAAATTAATAACAAGTCATTTAAGATTAGTTGCAAAAATAGCAATGGGGTACAGAGGTTACGGATTGCCTGTAAATGAAATGATCTCTGAGGGAAATATTGGATTAATGCAGGCTGTTAAAAAGTTCGAACCTGAAAAGGGATTTAAATTAGCTACCTATGCAATGTGGTGGATTAAGGCGTCAATTCAAGAATACATATTAAGGTCATGGAGTTTAGTAAAAATGGGAACAACTTCAGCACAAAAAAAACTTTTTTTTAATTTAAAAAAAATAAAAAATCAATTATCAACAAATAGTACTGGAGATTTAAAGAACGAACATGTTGAGGAAATATCAAAAAGATTAAATGTTAAAAAAGAAGAAGTGATTTCAATGAATAGAAGATTACAAGGAAAAGAGAAATCACTTAATGATCCAATAAAAGAGGGTGATGGTGGAGAATGGCAAGATTGGTTAGTAGACGATAAATCCGATCACGAATTAAAGTTAGAACGCAAACAAGAATTTGCTGAAAGAAAAAAATTAATGGATAATTCGATGAATATCTTAAACGAAAGAGAAAGAGAAATATTAGCGGCACGAAAATTATCTGAAAATGTAGCTACCTTAGAAGATTTAAGTAAAAAATTTAAAATTAGCAGGGAAAGAATAAGGCAGATTGAAACTAAAGCTTTTGAAAAACTGCAAAAAGCCATACTTAATTCAGCAAAATCAAATAACTTACTTCCAAGAAACTAATCTATATTTTTTTAAAGGGATTTTTTAAAAGTATCGTATCTTCTCTTCTAGGACTTGTTGAAATGCTAGAAATTTTAACGCCACAATATTTTTTAATAAAATTTACATAATTTTTGGCATTTTTAGGTAAATTTTTCCATTGTTTAATACCTTTCGTATTTTCTAACCATCCATTCAATCTTTTATATATTGGTTTTAATTTAAATTGATCGGTCAATGCTGCGGGTAAATAATCTATTTTTTTTCCATTAAGTTTGTATCCAATACATACATATAAATCCTTAAATTGATCCAAAACGTCAATTTTGGTTAGCGCTATTCCATTAATGCCAGAGACGATGCAAGATTGTTTTACCAAGACAGCATCGAACCAACCACATCTTCTTTTTCTGTTTGTAACTGTGCCAAATTCGTTGCCTTTTTCTCCAATGATTTTTCCTATTTTATTTCTTAGTTCTGTCGGAAAAGGTCCTTCTCCAACTCTAGTGGTGTATGCTTTAACTATTCCAAGAATATAGTCAATTGTATTAGACCCACATCCAGTTCCAGTATAGGCAGCACCGACAACAGTATTTGAAGATGTGACAAATGGATAAGTTCCGTGGTCAATATCTAAAAGAACACCTTGAGCACCTTCAAAAAGAATAGTTTTATTTTTCTTTTTTAATTGTTCTATTTTTTTCCAAACTGGTTGTGAATATTTTAAAATTTTTGGAGAAATTTTTAATAAATCTTTAATTAATTTTTTTTTATTTATTTTATCTTTTCCTAAACCTTTTCTTATAGAATCGTGATGAAATAAAATCATATCTATCCTATTTGATAAATTTTTCTTACTAGTTAGATCCATTAAACGAATTCCTCTTCTGCCTACCTTATCTTCATAGGCAGGACCTATCCCTCTTCTTGTTGTTCCTATTTTTTCTGTACTTTTTGAATCTTCTCTAATTCCATCCAATTCCTTATGTAATGGCAGAATTAACGTAGCATTTTCCGCTATGTATAAATTTTTTTTAGTAATTTTAATTCCTAATTTTTCTATTTGTTTAATTTCGTCTAATAATGCCCACGGATCAATAACCACTCCATTTCCGATAATTGAAATCTTATTTTTTCTAATTATTCCTGAGGGAAGTAATTTTAACTTATAGGTGATATTATTTACAACAAGCGTATGTCCTGCATTGTGACCACCCTGAAATCTTACTATTACATCTGCTTTTTTTGAAAGCCAATCAACAATTTTGCCTTTACCTTCATCTCCCCACTGAGAACCTATTACAGCTACATTAGGCATTGAGATTTCTTAAATTAAATGAAACTAAATGATTTAGGGGTCCAAAACCTTTTCCATAATTTGGTGCCGAAGCTATAGCTTTATCTACATATCTTATAGATATTTTGCATGATTTAAGTATATTTTTATTTTGAGATAAACATGTAGCAAGAGCAGAAGACAAAGTGCAGCCTGTCCCATGTGTATTTTTTGTCCTCATTTTTCTTTTTGAAAAAATCTTTATTCCTTTTTTCGTAGCTAAAATATCAAAAATCATTTTATTTTTAAGATGACCACCTTTTAATAACACATTTTTTGTTCCCATGTTGAGAATTTTTTTTGCAGCTTTAATCATATCTTTTTTGTTTGAAATTGAGTATCCGGTTAACATTTCTGCTTCGGGAATATTGGGTGTAACCAAATTACTTAAAGGTAAAAGTAATTTTTTTAAATACTTAATTGAGCTATTATTAATTAGTTTTGATCCACCTTTAGCAATCATTACTGGATCAAGAACAATATTTTTTAACTTATATTTTTTTAAAATTTTATAAACACATCTAATTATACTTGCGTTATGAATCATACCAATTTTTACAGCACTGGCTCCTATATCATCTAAAATCATCGCTATTTGTTTTTGTACAATTTTCGCAGGTATTGGAGTAATTTTTTTTACTCCCTTAGTATTTTGTGCAGTAACTGCTGTTATGGCCGTCATTGCGTAACTACCAAGAGCTGTCACGGTTTTAATATCTGCCTGAATACCAGCGCCACCTGAAGAGTCTGAACCTGCAATTATTAGTACTTTTGATTTAGGCTTCACTATTTTATTGATCTCTTAATTATTTTTACACATTTTAAAATTAAATTTTTATTATATGATTCTCCCATAATTCTTATTTTTGGTTCTGTACCTGATTTTCTTATTAATAATCTTCCGTGTCCATCCATGAGCTTATTAGCCTTTTTAATGGCATTTTTACATTTAGATTTATTGATTATATTTTTATCTTTAACTATTACGTTTTCTAATATTTGTGGCAAAGGTTGAAAAACATTAAGCAATTGACTGGCTTTTTTTCCTTTTCTCATTGAAAATAGTACCTCCAATGCAACCATTAAACCGTCACCTGTGGTTGCAAATTTACCAAGAATTATATGCCCAGATTGTTCACCTCCTAAATTAAAATTTAATTTTTTCATTTTTTCTTTTACATGCCTATCTCCCACTTTGGATCTAAAAAATTTAATTTTTTCTTTTCTTAAAAAACTTTCAAGTCCATAATTGGACATTAAAGTGCCAATCACACCTCCTCTTAAAATCCTTTTTTCTTTCCATCTTCTAGCAAGCATTGCAATAATTTGGTCACCATCTATAATTTTACTATTTTCATCACACATAATAATTCTGTCAGCATCACCATCAAAAGAAATGCCAACATTTGCTCTATGTTTTTTTACAGCTGATTGAATTTTAGATGGATAAGTAGATCCACATTTATCATTAATATTAAAGCCATTAGGCTTTACACCAAGTGATACGACTTGTGCTCCAAGATTTTTAAGCAATTTAGGTGCTGCTATATAACCTCCTCCATTACCACAATCTAAGACTATTTTTGTACCTCTTAAATTAAAATTATTTGGAAAATTTTTTTTTAATATTTTAATATACTTGTCATTACCATCTTCGAGTCTTTTAACTCTACCAAGTAATCTTGGATTTGTAAGTTGTTTCGTGATTTTTGCGTCTATCAATTTTTCAATTTTTTTTTCTATTTTATCAGATAATTTCATCCCATCTGGTCCAAATAATTTGAGACCATTATCATAATAAGGATTGTGAGATGCTGTAATCATAATACCCATATTCGCTTTCATATATTTTGTTAACATTGCAAGTCCATTGGTGGGTAAAGGTCCTAATGTAAAAATATGCATTCCTCCTGATGCTAGGCCGGACACTAAAGCCGGTTCTAAAGTATATCCGGACAATCTTGTATCTTTAGCTATTATGGCTACCTGTTTTGTTTTCTTTTGATTTTTAAAATAAGTGGCAGTTGCTAAACCAAACTTAAAGAATTTTTCTCCTGTAATATTCCCTTTATTAACGGTACCCCTTATACCGTCTGTTCCAAAATATTTATTACTCATGAATTAATTTGTGTTTAGTATTTTATTAAAAACTAATATTCCCTGATTAATCTCTTTTACATTGTGAACTCTGAATAACTGAACTCCTTGCAAAAGTCCATACAACACTGATGCCATAGTCCCTCCAGTTCGATCTGGTGTATCAAATTTTGTTACTATATGTTCTATAAATCTTTTTCTAGAAGTTCCAATTAATATTGGACAACCTAAGCTATGAAATGTTGAAATTTTAGACATAATTCTTAAATTATGTTCTAAATTTTTTCCAAAACCTATTCCTGGATCTATAATAATATGTTCTCTTTTAAATTTTTTCTTATCACAAAATTTAATTTTTGATTCAAAAAAATCATAGATATCTAATAACGCATCTTCATACTTGGGATTTTTTTGCATTGTATCTGGTGTTCCTTGCATATGATGTAAAATAAATGGAATTTTTTTTGAGTTAATAATATCAAAAGATTTTTTGTCAAAATTTAAACCCGATACATCATTAATAATATTTGCTCCAAATTCTATTCCTTTATTCATTACATACGATTTTCTTGTATCTAATGATAAAGGTATATTAGAAAAATTTTTTTTTAATTTTATAATAAGGTTTTTGATTCTGTTCCACTCATCTTTATCATTAATAATTTTTGATCCTGGTCTAGTAGATTCTCCACCAACATCTATAATTGATGCTCCAGAATTGATCATTAAATTAGCATGGTCATAAGCTTTTGTTTCGTTAAAAAATAATCCGCCATCAGAAAAACTATCGGGTGTTACATTAAGAACGCCCATAATGTGAGGATTACTCAAATCAATACCGCAAATATTTTTTCTTCTAGAGGTTATTTTTTTTAAATCGGCTCTAACTATCGTTTTTATTTCTCTGGGTAAACTGTTTAATGCTGTAACAGGATATACCTTGCCTTGAACAATACCTTTTTTTTTTCTTCGAAAAATTTCTAATTGATTAAAAGCTATATTTAGATTGCCTGCTAAAGGAAGTGCTTTTTTACTTTTAACAAGATTTTTAGCATAGTTTCCATAATAGAGATTACACGGTCTTGTGTAATATTCTCTCATTGAAATTTAAAGTGCAGGTTTTGGTTTTAAACCCAACGATCCTAATGCCGAAGTGTCTCCTGAATTTTGATTATCAGTAGCTTCTGTTCTTTTTGGTTGAATATTTTTTAATATTAAATCTTTTATTTCCTCGCCACTTAAAGTCTCATAAATGAGTAAAGCTTTAGCTATTTTGTGTAAATCTTCAATTTTTTCTGAAAGAATTTTCTTTGCCCTTTGATAGCCAGCATCAACTATTTTTTTAACTTCTAAATCTACTTTTTTTGCTGTTTCTTCTGACATATGTTCTTGTCGAGTTATTTGTCTTCCAAGAAAAATTTCATCTTCGTTAGCCCCATAAGACAAAGGTCCTAATTCGTTGCTCATACCATATTTTGTAACCATGTCCTTTGCTAACTTGGTGGCCATTTGAATATCCGATGAAGCACCAGATGTTACTTTATCATGACCAAATATCATTTCTTCCGCTACTCTTCCGCCCATAGCTTTTGAAATATTTGCTTCCATATATTCTCTGGTGTGCGAATATTTGTCTCTTTCAGGTAAAGTCCAAACTACGCCTAAAGCTCTTCCTCTAGGTATAATCGTAGCTTTATGAATTGGGTCTGAAGCCTTTTCATTCAAAGCAACTATTGCATGTCCACCTTCGTGGTATGCCGTCAATTTCTTATCATCTTCCGTCATAACCATCGATCTTCTTTCTGCTCCCATCATTACTTTATCTTTTGCTTCCTCAATATCTGACATTGTAACAATTCTTTTATTTTTTCTGGCAGCTAGCAAAGCCGACTCGTTACATAAATTTGCTAAATCAGCTCCTGAAAATCCTGGCGTACCTCTAGCAATCGTTCTCAATTTTACGTCGGGACCAATATTAATTTTTTTAATGTGAACTTTTAAAATAGCTTCTCTTCCTACAATATCGGGATTAGCTACAACTACCTGTCTATCAAATCTTCCGGGTCTCAATAAAGCAGGATCCAAAACATCTGGTCTATTAGTTGCTGCAATAATTATTACACCTTCATTAGTATCAAATCCATCCATCTCCACTAATAGCTGATTTAATGTTTGTTCTCTTTCGTCGTTGCCTCCTCCTAATCCAGCTCCTCTGCTTCTTCCTACAGCATCAATTTCATCTATAAAAATTATACAAGGAGCATTCTTTTTTCCTTGCTCCATCATGTCTCTAACTCTTGATGCCCCAACTCCAACAAACATTTCTACAAAGTCAGATCCTGAAATAGTAAAAAAAGGAACATCTGCTTCTCCGGCTATTGCTCTAGCAAGCAAAGTCTTTCCGGTTCCTGGTGGTCCAATTAAAAGTGCCCCTTTTGGAATTTTACCTCCAAGTCTTCGAAATTTTCTTGGATCTTTCAAAAATTCTATTATTTCTTCAACTTCTTCTTTTGCTTCATCAATTCCGGCAACATCATTGAATGTTACCTTACCTCTAGCTTCTGACAATAATTTTGCTTTGGATTTTCCAAAACCCATAGCTCCGCCTTTTCCTCCTTGCATCTGACGCATAAAAAATATCCATACACCAATAAGTAAAAGCATTGGAAACCAAGAAAGAAGTACACCTAATAATGAAGGCATTTTATCTTCAAGTGGAACAGCTGTTATGCTTACCCCTTTTGAAGTCAACCTTTCTACTAAATTTGGATCATTTGGTGAATAAGTATTAAAAGAAGTTCCGTCTGATAAAATACCTTCTACATTGTTACCTTTGATCTCAACCTGAACAACTCTGCCTTCATCTATATTTTTCAAAAATTCTGAAAATGGCATCTTGTCTGAAACTGTAGAATTTTCAGGTTTTTGAAATAGTTGAAACAATCCTACTACAAGTAAGACTATTACACCCCACATCATTAAGTTTTTTAAATTCATACCTTATTTAAAGATAAGCATTATTTTTAAGTAAACAAGTGGCATTTTATCATCTTATTGTAATAAAATTCTTACTTTTCTAGCTGATATGAGATTTTTCTTACCTTTGATTCTTTTGAAATTAAAATAAAATTATCTTTTTCCTCAATAATACAGCCTCCCAAAGTAGATTTGATAAATTTTCGACCCTTTAGTCGTTCGATTAAATTTATAACTTTTTTTGATCTTGGGGGATAATAAGTTCCCGAAACAAGTGAAAGAATGTCAGAAAAGGATTTAAAAATAATCTCCCGCGCTTCTTCTAAAAATATTTTTTTATTTAATAAACATTTGTCTTTTGAAACAAATGATGCATGTTTGTATAAAGCTTTATTTTTATAAAAATTTAATGCCTGATTAGCAGAAACTAAATTTTCTACAGTTTTAAAAATTTTTTTCGTATCTAGACCTTCTTTTTCCATGCTTTTTTATATTTTCTTATTCTTACTCTTAAAAATTTATCATCATAATTTGATGGATCTTTAATATAAGTTTTAAAATAATTTAAGGTTACATATTTTAAATCCTTCTTATTTAAATTTAAAAAAGGTCTTATAATTTTTAAATGATCATTATATTTTGTTTTTGTAGCCATTGATGATAAGCCAGTCAATCCGCTTCCCCTCAATAATCTAATAAAAAAATTCTCAATTTGATCATCGCCGTGATGTGCTGTAATTAAATATTTTATATTGTTTTTTAGACAGTAGTTAGATAATAAAGAATATCTTATATCTCTAGCTTTTTTTTGAATATTGCTTTTGGGAGACTTTCCCTTCCAGCTAAGAATTTTGCTTGATATTTTTCTTTTACTTAATATTTGTTTCACCTTTAATGCTTCATTTAGGGATTCTTTTCTCAATTGATGATCAATAATTAGTATATGAATTTTATTACCAAACTCTAATGAATATACTTTCCCAAAATAAGCTAGGCATAAACTATCTGAGCCACCTGAAACTGCTAAAGCAAAATCTTTATTTCCAATATCTTTAAAAATTTTAGATTTAAATTTTGAATAAAAATTTAGAATTTTTGGATTTTTAAATAATGATATATTATTTTTAACTTTTTTTGTCGCAATTAAATTTTTTCTTTTCATACTCAGCTTTTTGAATAATAGATTGATTTGCCTTTGGATATTGCTCTTTAATTCCTAAAATCATATTGCAACCTTGTTCCTTTTCTCCAATTTGAACTAACATTACTCCTAACTTAAGTAGGTTTACTGGTGCCTTGCTGCTTTTTGGATATTTTTGATAACCATCTAAATAAGCAGTAGCTGCATCTTGATAAAGCTGTCTAACTCTAAATGTTTCTCCATACCAATATTGGGCATTCCCAGCAAGTTGATGTTGGGAATTATTGTCTACAAATTCTCTGAGCGCTAATTCTGCTGTTTCATAATCTCCAACTTTAATAAAGCTTACAGCAAATTCATATTGTTTTTCAGGAGTTGTGTTGGGAAGAATTTTTTCTGCTCTTTCGGTAGTTTCTGTCACAACAGTGCCTACAGATTCTATAGACTGTGTTTTTTGAATTTGTTCAGCAGCAGCTATATCAGAATCTGATACTCCTCCCAAATCTTCTGCTTCTCCACTACCTGGTAGTTTTTTAATTTCACCAAGCGATGCGGTGTCTGAAGTGCTAAAATCTGATTTTTCTAAATCTTGAAAACGCATTTGATTATCTGTTTGAACTTTTGTAATTCTACTCGATAGTTTATCTAATTTAAAATTAATTTCTTCAAAATTATTTGTCAAAATTTTAAACTGTTCTTCTAGTTCAGACAGCTTTAGCAAATGCTTTGTTAGCACATCACTATCACTATCTAACGCTTCAGAAATAGTTTTTTCATCTTTAATATTTTGACTGTAAACTGCTTTCTCTAAAGTTTTTATATCATTTTGCAAAACTTCAATTTGTTTTATTAATGATTCTATTTCATCTCCATAAACTTTGTATGAATTAAAATTAATAAAAATTAAAACTAACAGTAACTTGGTTAAATTGACTAAAATTTTTTTCATATTAAATTGTGCAGTTTTGATATTTAAAGAAGAAAATGGCAAAAAAAAGACCCTCAATAAAAATATGAGGGTCTTTTCTTTAAATATTTAAAAATTAATTATAAATTAATTAGCCTTAACTGTTACTGATCTTCTGTTTTGAGACCAAGCTAGAGGATTAGACCCTGAATTAACAGGTCTTTCCTTTCCATAACTTATAACTGAAAGTCTACTTCCTGAAATACCGTAAGTCATTAAATAATCTTTAACAGCATTTGCTCTTCTTTCACCTAAAGCTAAGTTATACTCTCTAGTTCCTCTTTCATCAGCATGACCTTCGATTGCAAATTTCAAATCTTTTTTCTTTCTCATGAAGGCAGCTTGTTTTCGTAAAGTATCTCTAGAAGCAGTAGTTAATGTTGATTTATTTGTTGCAAAGAAAACTCTATCTTTAACTCCAGTTGCTAAATATTCAACAGTGTCTGTTCCTGTATATACGTCACCCTGCAACTGTCCTGTACCCTTCTTCTGAGTTGCACAAGCAGTTAGTGCCACACTTGCAAGAACTACTATAAAAATCTTTTTTAAATCAATTCCGAAAACCATTTGTTGTACTCCCGATTACGTTATTATTTGTAATTTCAATTATAATATTTCAAATTAAATTTCAAGTTGCAAGTTAAATTTCCTCCTAAAATAGCCTTACTTTGACAATAATGAGGACCAAGATGGGTCTGATCCGTCAGTTTCAGTCTTTATTAGCCTTTCATTATATCCTGTTAAATCAATAGACCAAAGTTTTGCTGAAAAGCCTTTTCCTTCAGAATCCGATTTTGTTTCCCTATAGAAAATTAATACTCTTCCATTTGGAGACCATGATGGGGCTTCTTGATAAAAATTTTCTGTCAATAATCTCTCTCCACTTCCATCAGGCCTCATCACTCCAATATAAAACTTCCCCTTATGAACTTTTGTAAATGCAATAAGATCACCTCTTGGAGACCAAACAGGTGTGCCATATAGACCTTTGCCAAAAGTTATTCTTTTAACACCAGAGCCATCACTTCTCATAACGTAAATTTGTTGCAAACCACTTCTGTCAGAATTAAAACAAATATATTTTCCATCAGGTGAGTATGAAGGTGATGTATCAATAGAAGTATGATCAGTAATTTTTTCAACAACTCTTGTTTTTAATGTCATTGTATAAATATCTGAATTCCCATCCTTAGCAAAACTCATTATAATTTTTTCACCATCGGGAGAAAATCTTGGTGCAAAAGTCATTCCAGCAAAATCTCCAACTACTTCTTGAACTCCAGTTTCAATATCAAGTAAATACACTCTAGGTAAATTTCTAAAATAAGATAGATAAGTCACTAATTGATTTTTTGGACTAAATCTTGGTGTTAAAACCAATTCATTTCCCAAAGTTAAATACTTAACATTTGCTCCATCTTGATCCATAATCGCAAGTTTTTTAAACCTTTGAGTTTTTGATCCAGTCTCGGCAACATAAATAATACGTGTATCAAAATAACCTTCTTCACCTGTTAGTCTTTGATAAATTTTATCTGAAATCATATGTGCTACTCTTCTCCAATTTTCTGGAGTAGTAGAAAAAGCTAAAGCTACCATTTCTTTTGCAGCCACTACGTCCCATAATCTAAATTCCACTCTTAATTTATCATCCGAAACAGTTACCTTCCCAGTAACAAGTGCCTGTGCTTTGATTAATCTCCAATCTTCAAATCTCGGTTTAACATGTGCTATATCAGGTTTTTGAACAAAAGAATCTTTTTTTAATGGATTAAACAAACCAGATCTTTTAAAATTAACTTCTATAACTTCAGAAATTCTTTCCCCCACATTTTTTATTATCTTTCCATCTTGCTTTATATCTTTAGATCCAGGTTCTATATAAAGAGGAGAAACTGCAATTGGTAAAGGGTCAATATTTCCTCTTGTTATATCAACTTCAACTAATGCCATTGAAGTGCTGCTAAAGATGAATAAACAAAAAATAGATAAAATTAATTTTTTCATTCTAACCTTTTAACATCTCGTTGGCATCGAAATTTAATTGTAAATCTTTCCATTTTTCATAACCAGTAGGTGGAACTCTAAGTGGTTGGCAAATTCTTATTGCTCTTAATGCGCTCTCCGCTAAAACTTTATAAAAACCTTGTCCTGGCTGATTCATACGAGCATGATCTAATATTTCTGACCTTAAAACAGTACCATCTGGTTTAAGTCTTAATTTAATTCTTACTAATAGATTTTCTTGGTAAGGTAAAGCTAAAGGTATGCTCCAACAACCAAAAATTTGAGCTTTTAAAGCATCTTCTTGACTTAAAGTTAATCCTGTAGCAAATGAAGTTTTAACACTGCTTTGTGTAAGTTTTTTACTTGTTTTTAAAGTTTCTGCCGTATCTTCCTTAGATTTATCAATAAGTGCTGCGATTTGATTGGGATCAAAAAGTTCTTTTTTTTCGAATTCTGATGCTTGTCTAATATCTTCTTTAATTTCTTTTGGATTTTGTTTTTTTTTTGTTATTTCTTTCTTGTCCTTTTTTAAGTCTTCTGGCATTGGAATTCTTTCAGGTTTTTCTTTTTTCTTTTCTGATGGAGGAGCTTGTTCAGAAACTATTCTTTCTTCTTCTTTTTTTTTTAATTTTTCAAGAGTTTTGGCAGCTTTAGCAGCAAAAGGTATGTTAGTTTTATCCGTAATTTGTATAAGTTCAACAGACAAAATTGGAGGCACATCTATTGGGGACTTCATCATAAAAGGTAAACTTAAAGCTGTTAAAACAATCATGGCTGTATGAAAAATTATGGATAAAAATAGACTCCTAGTCATATTAATTTTTATATGGTTCGGATATTAAAGCTACTTTTGAAAAACCAGCTCCAGATAATCTTCCCATAACTTCTAATACTCGACCATAATTAATTGTTCTGTCTCCTCTGACATATATTCTTGTATCAGTTCTATTATTTGAAATTGCTAAAATTTTTGCGACTATTTTATCAAATTCTACTTGATGTTCTTGAATAAAAACCTCACCTTTGGAATTAATTGATAAGGTCAATGGTTCTTGATCATCTGGTAAAGAGTCGGCAGCAGATTCTGGTAAATCTACTTGAACTCCTACAGTTAACAAGGGGGCCGTAACCATAAATATAATAAGCAAAACAAGCATTACATCAACGAAAGGTGTAACGTTAATTTCGCTCAT